>CAMHMW010000069.1 GCA_946186335.1 uncultured Candidatus Melainabacteria bacterium | reverse complement strand
GATGTTAATGTCAAATAAGAAAGGTTTAGCTTATACCCTTACATTGTCCTTTGTAATTTGGATTTTTGAAATTTTCAGGGTTTATTTGGTATTTTCAGCTTTTGGAACAAATGTAAATCCGATAATCATTGGGGAAGTATTTATTGTAGCCTGTCTGGTGGGTATGATTCCTCTTCTTCCGGGAGGCCTTGGCGCTATTGACGGGTTGATGATTGTATTTTATTCAGCTGCAGGGATTCCTGCTTCAGTAAGTGCGGCAGCAACTGTTATTGAAAGGCTGATTTCATTTTGGATGACTACTATAATCGGTTTGGTTATAATGCCTTACTATGGATCTGCAGCTTTAGATAAGATTTCATCCAAGTCTTCAGATGAAATAGAAGAAATTGCTGAAGAGGATAATGCAGATTAAAATTATCTCTTTTTTATATTTTCCTTCCACTTCGTTTATTTTTTCTTCGGCAAAATTGTTAAGAATGTTAATAAATTCACAATTCATGCTATAATAAATTTTACAGAATGAGGTAGGTTATGGATTTTTCGGCTGAGAATAACAAAGACAGAGAATTTTTAAGAAAAGATTTCACTCCAATCAGTACGTTGTTAAAACGTATCAGAACATCACTTATAACAGGTGAAAAAACAGTAGTTTCAGATTTGGCACTTGACGGAATTATTGATTTTAAAAAAGGAACAACCTTTGTATACATAACCATATTTCAGGAAGGACTAAAACCTTTGCGCTGGGGTTCATGCAGAGCCAATCTGGAAGAAACCGTTAATCGGGATATTGAAAAAATCAGAGCGTACGAAAGAATTTCACAATTCAAATTAGACGATAATTCAAAATGCCGAATTATGCTTGAATATGTCTATGATGAATTGAGCGTAAAAATTGACGACATAACCACAAAACAAATTGTTCCGTCAAGATTTGAACCCGGAGTTACAGGTATAAAAATAGTACTTCAGGGGCAGTCATATCTTTACATGCCGACAGATGCGTGGGTAAACAGCCAGATGGATCTAAAATCTGCACTTAACACAATTTTAAGAAAGACATATATTAAAGATATGACCGGAAAAATATCCGAACGTATCGCCATTTTAAGAAAAACCCCTCATCAGTGTTATATTATAAAAAGCAGAACATTTATAACATTTAAAGACAACATTGTGCCCCTATACAGAGGAAACCTTTTATATCAATATACCCCCGAAGGAATCCGCTATATTGCAATGGAAGGAGCAGACTGGACATTAAAATACCAGCAGGAGGACGGCAAGTTCCTCTACTATTACGATGCAAAAGAAGATAATTTTGTTGACCACGAACACCCGACAAGACCTGAAAACGATTTATATTACAATGATTTAAGACATTGCGGCGGCATCGTAACACTTATTCGCGCATATCAATTAACTCAGGATAAAAAATATCTGGAGGGGGCAAAAAAAGCCCTTGATTTCAGCGTAACTCTAACCGCAGAACACGATTACAACGGCAAAAAAGCTGGTTATATATACTATAATAAAAAATCAAAACTCGGCGGGACAGGTATGATACTTGTTGCAATGATGAAATACAGAAACGAAACAGGCGACAAGTCTTATGATGAATATATTAAGATGTACACAAGACATCTGCTTTCCCGTATTTATAAAACAGGAGAACTTTTGGGTTATTACATTCACCCGCAGGTTCAAAACGGACAACCGCTTGTTGATATGAATGACGAAGAACGCCGTGCAACATTCTCATTCTATTATCCCGGAGAAGCACTGCTTGGGTTAGGTTTATTCGTTAACTATTTTGAAGATGACGAAGAATTACGACAGGAAGTCCTTGAAAAAGGTGAACTTGCACTTGACTGGATTATAGACGAAAGACCGAAATCTTATGCCGATTTGTTTACGGCACTTCCGTCAGATGCCTGGCTTATGCAGTCAATAGAAGAATGGGCAACAATCCCGCATTTCAGAAAACAGAATTATATAGATTTCGTTTTCGGAGATGCACAAACAATGATAGACCACATGTACCAAAAAGATGACACCCCGTTCCTTGATTACGAAGGAAGTTTTTATTACGAATACGGCGACCATTTCTATCCAGACGGCTCCCGTTCGGAAGGTCTTGTCGGCGCTTATTACCTTGCAAAGAAAATCGGAAACGAAGAAATGGCACAACACCTGTTAGAGGGCTGCCGAAAAGCCGCACAATCTCAAATGCTTTTATTCAACACCGAAATCAATAATTTTGCACACAAAAACCCCGACAAATCAAAAGGTGCTATCCGCTTTAAGGCAACAAGACAATGGGTAAGAGTTGATTCCATTCAGCACGTTGCTTGTTTTTATTTCAGATTATATTTTGCAGAAATCGGTTTACAGACAAAATAATTGTTACAATTTCTTAACAAAATCCCGTAAATATTTAAAGTTTCATTCAACATGTGCCGTAAACATGGGTACGGATACGAAAATAATTGAAAGGAACTGTTAGACACTATGGGAATGGCAGCATCACAAGCCAGATTATTAAGCATAACAGCCCGTCTGTCGAATAACGAACAGGAGCAGCAGTCTGTCGCACATTCGAAACAACGTCTGGCAGATAATTCCGAACAGGCTAACAACGATTATCTGGAAGCATTGAACAAAACAAAATTCCAGATTTTAACAGGTTATAATAATTCACAGGCTAATTATACCGATTTAACATACGCAGCAATTACAGGAAATAATACTGTTGCTTGCGGAAAACAATATGTAGTTAAATCACGCAAAGGACAGGTTTTGGTTTCAGAAGCAATCGCAAAGGCTTTTGAAAAATATAACGGAGATTACAACAGATTTTTAAGCGAATTGGGTTATACTCAAACAAATATTGATCTTTCTAACGACTCTATCGCAGTAAAAGCAATCCACGAAGCATGGGATAAATATTTGGTTTCCGTTAAAAAAGGTTACTATGATGAAAACGGCAAAACCGCAAAAGATTCAGATTACTTGGGAAATCACATTTTAGAGTTTGGTTTCACATCTTTCGGAGCAGGAGCATTTGACGGATATGCAACTTATAATACCGCAATGGCTACAAACGCAAGCGGCACGGCAGTTTTATTATCAAGTGACGACACCGGTATGTATAACGAAAGAGTATTATTAGATAAACAGGAAATGTCGAACGGCGAAACAAAAGTCGGCTACTACACGGAAGATGAAGACGGAGTTAAGATTTTCAACGAAGTTCAGGGCGTAACTTATGATGCCCAAAACGAAACCTTCGTTTATACCAACACCGAAGGAGAACAAGTGTCCTCAGCATCTGTTTATTATGACACAATAGACGAATCTCTTTCAGGTTCAATGAAAAATTACTTCACTTATGACGAAATGTCAGGCGCTTGGTATTCACAGGCTCAAATGGCATATTCACTCCACTGTGAAGACCACGCACTAAACTACGAAGGTACAACAAAAGAACAAAGAGAATTGTATGACTATGCTCTTTCTCTGACTGCATCATACTATGACAGCGCAGGGACATTTGGTTTAACCTACGATGCTCAGACAATTACGTATTATAAAAATATATTTAATGAAATGAGAACTTGCGGATATACAACGCTTAAAGAATCTTATGCTCAAAAACTGGCAACCACAACAGCAGGTGATAATATGTCCAGCGAAGCAAAAGTATTCAGCGACCCGAATTGGATGGTTAACCAACTCAAAGCAGGCAACCTGACAATTTCATACTACTCCGCAGCAGAAAAAAGATTTATTGCTACAACTATTGATGATGATGAATCTATCACGGAAAGAGAAGATTCCTCAGCTATCAAAATTGCAGAACAGGTTTACAAAAAACACATGGATAAAATTGAAAGTCAGGATAAGCAGTTTGACCTTGAACTGACTAAACTTGAATCCGAACACAACGCACTGCAAACCGAATACGAATCGGTTAAGAAGGTAATCAGTACAAACGTAGAAAAATCATTTAACACATTTAACGCATAAAACATATAATTTATATTTTCCCCTACAATTAATTTTCGTAACTTTTCCCTACCGCTTATTAAGCGGTATTTTTTTTTGGGGGGGGGTAAATGTATATTACCAACCATGGTTTAGTTTGAATGACTTTGGTATTTTGGGGGTAAACGTATGCTGCCGACCGCAGTTTAGTTTGTAAGACCAATGTTACAAGGGATAATTCCGTAACAATTTTCCATTTTCAATTCAGTATATAACCTGTCTTCCGATAAAATTTTTCATTTATTTTTTGTGGTATTATATACCTATGGAAAGAAAAGATTTTATTAAAGCAAACCGAATAGTAATCAAACTCGGAACAAATGTTTTACGAAACGATGAAGGTTACGTATCACTCCCGAGAATTTATACATTTATAGAAGATATAGCACATCTTGTAAAAAGCGGGAAAGAAGTTATTGTAATTACATCCGGAGCTGTCGGGCTGGGTAAAAAACGACTCGGACTTGAAACGACACAGGGAACAGCGCTGAAACAGGCGTGTGCCGCAATCGGTCAGAGTAAACTGATGTCAATATATGAAAACGGATTTGACACCTACGGGCTTACCGCTGCTCAAATCCTGTTAACAGAAGATGATTTTTCGGTCAGAGAAAGATATTTGAGTCTCAGAACCACCTTTAACAAACTTCTTGAACTTGGTACAATTCCAGTAATAAACCAGAACGATACTGTTTCAACACTTGAAATTGCACCGAGATATTTCAAAGAAGATATGCAGGTTTGTTTTTCGGATAACGACAAGCTGTCAGCCCTTGTTGCGAGTGAACTCGAGGCTGATTTGCTTATAATTTTATCCGACATAAACGGTTTGTATAGCGCAAACCCTAAACTTGACCCGAATGCAACTCTTATAAAAGAAGTTTCCGAAATAAACGATGATATTCTTGCACTCGCCGGCGGAGTATCGGACGGCGGCAGAGGCGGAATGGCAACAAAACTTCAGGCGGCAAAAATTGTTACCCGATTTGGCGGAAAAGTCTTAATCGCCAACGGTAAAGAACCGTTTATTATCAAAAGAATTTTTGAAGGGGAAGATTTGGGAACAATGTTTCTCCCGACTGACGAAAATCTTTCCGACAAAAAACGCTGGATTGGATATGCAACAAATATTGTCGGGAAAATTGTGGTTAATGACGGTGCAAAACAGGCTCTCATTCAGGAATTAAAGAGCCTTTTACCCATCGGAGTTATTGATGTTATAAACAGTTTTAACAAAGGAGATGTAATATCCATACTGGATAAAGACCACAATGAATTTGCGAGAGGAATAGTCAATTACGATTCAGAATCCTGCAAAAAACTTATCGGTTCTCACTCTGATAATATCTTGGAAATCCTTGGTTTCAAAAATTATGATGCAATAATCACAAGGGATAATATAACAACACTGTAAAGGATTATTATGGAAAATTTTATTGATATTGCAAAAGCGGCAAAACAGGCTTCGTTAAGTATTGCAGACCTGCCCGAAAAAATCAAAAATGAAGCGTTGAATAATATTGCAAAAGCCTTTGAAACCAACAAACAGGAAATTTTTGACGCAAATAAAACCGATTTGGAACAGGCACAGAGTTTACTTGATTCGGGCGAAATCTCTAAATCAACATTTAACCGCCTGAAACTTGATGAAAAAAAAGAGATTGTCTTTTCCGCAAATAAGCTTGATTTGGAGCTTGCAGTGGAGCTGGTAAAAAGCGGTGAACTTTCTCAATCAACATTCAACCGGCTGAAACTTGATGAAAACAAAATGCGTGATATGATTCAGGGAGTCCGGGATATTGCAAATCTGGAAAATCCTGTCGGTAAAAACCTTTTCGTGAGAGAACTTGATGAAGGTTTGACCTTGTATAAAGTATCCTGTCCTATCGGGGTTTTGGGAATAATTTTTGAGGCAAGACCCGATGTGATTTCACAAATTTCATCACTTGCAATCAAATCATCAAATGCCGTTATTTTAAAAGGCGGGAAAGAATCAAGAAATACAAACACAAAAATTATGGAAATTATCAACAAAGCACTTTCTCTGACGGATAATTTTCCCAAAAACGTTGTACAACAGGTATTTTCAAGAGATGATGTTGCACAAATGCTCGAATGCGACGAATATATCAACCTGATTATTCCCCGAGGCGGAAACAATCTTGTAAAATACATAAAAGAAAACACAAATATTCCCGTTTTGGGACATGCCAGCGGAATTTGTCATATTTTTGTTGACGAATCGGCTGATATTAACATAGCATCTTCTGTTGTTATTGATGCAAAAACACAATACCCGAGTGCCTGCAACGCTGTAGAAACCCTCTTAATTCACAAAAATTTTGAAAATGCAAACGACTTATTAGCATCATTACAATTATCTGAAATTAAACTCGTTTCAGAACCCGAAAGATGGGATATGGAATACGGCGACAAAATTTTATCCTACAAATTTGTTGAAGATATTGATGAAGCCATTGAACATATAAACAAATACGGCTCGGGACACACAGACAGCATAATTACAACAGATACCCAAAATGCCGAAAAATTTATGAATAAAGTTGACTCGGCAGGGGTTTATTTTAATGTTTCAACCCGTTTTGCAGACGGTTTCAGATATGGTTTCGGAGCAGAAGTCGGAATTTCAACAAACAAAACCCATGCCAGAGGTCCTGTCGGGCTGGAGGGTTTAACCATTTATAAATATAAACTCATCGGAAACGGTCATATTGTTGACGATTATGCCAAAGGCAAAAAACAGTTTCATCATAAAGATTTATAAAATAAGAGAAGGCGGGATGAAAACATCCCGCCTTTCTTATATTCTGAATAACTGTGTTATTTATCTTCGTTCGTTTCTTCCTCAGAAGTTTCCGGCTCTTTTTCTTCCTCTGAATCTGTTTCCAAAGTTTCTTCTTCCGTATCTTCGTCTGAGGTTTCTTCTTTATCTTCATCATCCTCAGTTTCATCTTCGGAATTTTCTTCCTCAGATTCTTCATTATCCGGCTTTTCTTCTTCCGATTCGTTATCATCAGAAGTTTCGTCTTCTTCATCCGTTTCTTCCTCAGATTTTTCAGATTCTTTTTCAGCAAGTGCTTTTTCAATCTCAGCCTCGTCTTTTGCACGAATTACCGGAATTGAAAGCATCAGAGCCATCTGGTCGCCTTCCTGATCAAAATTAAGTTCAAGTGCTTCCTTATCCATTTCAACGTATTTTGAAAGAAGTTCTACAAGTTCTTTTCTCATACGCTGTAATAATTCGGGTGTAAGATTTGTTCTGTCCTGCATTAAAACAACACGAAGTCTGTTTTTTGCAATATCTTTTGCGTTATCTTCTTTTTCAGTCTGTTTAAAAAGGCTTAAAACCTTAGCATAAATTTCTTTAAAAATGTTTTCGCTCATCTTACTTCTCCTTACCCATAAGACCTGCGAAGAACTTTTTAACTTTGGCAACAATGCTCGTTTCTTCCTCAAGATTCAAGAAAGGAACATCCTCGCCCATAATTCTTCTTGCTACGTTTCTGTATGCCATACCTGCCAGTGATTTTTCGGTATTAACTATCGGTTCACCCTTGTTGGTTGATGTGATAATTCCCGTATCTTCTGGAATTATACCGATAAGTTCTGCCGATAGAATACCCACAACATCCTCGACACTCATCATATCATTTGATTTTACGAGATTTGGTCTGACTCTGTTAATAAGCAATTTATAAGATTTAATTTCCTCTTTTGCTTCCAAAAGACCGATAATTCTGTCCGCATCACGTACGGCAGACATTTCGGGAGTTGTAACAACGATAGCCTCTGATGCTCCCGCAACCGCATTCTGAAACCCCTGTTCAATTCCTGCGGGACAGTCAACAAGAATAAAATCATAATCTTTTTTAAGTTTTTCACAAATATCTTTCAACTGTTCCTCGGTAACTGCGGTTTTATCTCTTGTCTGAGCCGCTGCAAGCAGGCAAAGGTTAGGATTCTTTTTATCTTTTACAAGTGCCTGTTTTAATTTACAGCGTTCTTCAACGACATCAACAATTGTATAAACGATACGGTTTTCCAAACCCAAAAGCAAATCCAGATTTCTCAAACCTAAATCGGTATCAATCATTACAACTTTTTTACCCGCTCTTGCGAGTGCTGTTCCGATATTCGCGTTAGTGGTTGTTTTACCGACTCCGCCCTTTCCGGATGTGATTACTATAACTCTTCCGGTCATATATATCTCCTTAATTTCCTTCGTGTATTTTTCTTATAACTATACTTCCTTTATACGTAAACGCTTCTTCCGGTACATATTCGCTTGATTTTTGAACGTACGGAATATTTACGGTATCAGGTCTGCGTGCAAAAATATCACCTATTCTGATTTGAACGGGGTTTAATTTTAATGCTCTGATTATTGCATAATTATTTCCGCCCTTTCCTGCGTGTGCAATTCCGCCCAATATACCCCAAACCGTAATATCGCCTTTTGCAATAATTTCGGCACCAGGGTTGACATCACCGATTACAACTATATTTCCGTCAGATGAAATACTTTGTCCCGAGCGGATTGTTTTTCTCAGATACAAAGTCGGCAAACTTTCCGGCTCATTTTTCCGTGCCAAAATTTCCTCATCCGTTTCTTCTTCCGGTATTATTTCATCGTTATTATCACGAACAATGGGAGAAATTTCTTTTTCTTCCTCTTTCTTTTCGGAAGTTTCTTCGGAAACGGCTTCTCCTTCTTCTCCGAATATATTTTGAATTTCTTCGGTAACTTCGTCAGACACCTGAGTTTCTTCAAATGTCGGGGCTTCAATATTATTTGTAAATTCCGAAATTTTAATATCAAGAGCCGTTGCGGATTCCAGAGTTACCTCCGAACTGGTACTTATGAACGCAAGTTTTGATTCCATAAGTTCCACAAGCGTTTTTATACTGGTCAATTCTGTTTGGGACAAATTAACCGAACCGAGTTTTAAACAAATATGTTTTTCTT
>CAMHMW010000068.1 GCA_946186335.1 uncultured Candidatus Melainabacteria bacterium | reverse complement strand
GCTTACACTCGGTAAAGGTACGGAAGATGAAGAAAGTTTGACAGCAGAAGAATTAAGCGAAATTAAAAACCCTTCTCAGCTTGAAACATCCGGGGGGCTTACACTCGGTAAAGGTACGGAAGATGAAGAAAGTTTGACAGCAGAAGAATTAGGAGAAATTAAAAACCCTTCTCAGCTTGAAACAACCGGGGGACTTACACTCGGTAAAGGTACGGAAGATGAAGAAAGTTTAACAGCAGTGGAACTGAACACCATTAAAACCGTGGCAAACAGCGCGACACGGACAATGTTTTGTGTGTTGACAGCCCCGAATGTATCTTTATCTAATGGTATAAATAATGTTACGTTTAATACAAGCGCAGTACCCGCGAAATTTAAGACGGGATATGTTCCGGGGAGGCAATATATTTTGTCAGGAATTGGTGGCATTACTACGATTACTCAAGGTCAGAATAGCGGGGCACTCGGATTTATTCCGCCCATAGCGCTAACCGCAAATAGTGACGGTGAAATAACAATACCCTCCTCAATATCAGAGTATGTGTTAGCTTCGGCATCGTTCACCACTACACTTTTTGCCGTACTTATGATTTCAGAATCATAAGGAGTAGAAAGAGGGTGATTGAATGACCCCAAACACAACCGTTACACTTTACGCAACCGATTTTGACATATCAAATAGATATGTAATTGCGGCAAACTCCACGGGTGAAGCACTTGCAATTGTAAGTGCTTACCCGTCTATAACTTTTGATAATTGTTATTGGCAGAGAACGGATTCGTTTATTTTCCGTTGCAACGGAAATATAAACGAAATCGAACAATATAATTATTGCGTGTTTGTCAATAACGGAAAATATAATTTTGCTTTTATCACTAAATGTCAATATGTGAATGATGCGATGACATGGGTTTATCTTGAAATTGACCCATGGCTAAATTTTGCGGGGCAATACACTTTTCACAATTCACCAATGATTCGTTGCCATCCCCCGGATGATTCACAGAGGAATTATTACACTGAACCTATAGAGGTTGAAAAGTGGAATATCAGAAAAGAAACATTCGGGGACCCCGGCACGGCAGATGTATATAAACTATGTTTAGTCACAAAATTAAACGCTTTATCATATACACAAATGAGTGTAGCAGATGCACTTACCGGGGTTATGGATATTATTAACGGCAATGGAATTGCTACATATCAGACATTTTTAACGTCATTTCAAAGCGGGGGGACTTTGATTGTTGGGTTACATCCTCAAGCCCCAACATATTTGGGCACAATGTCGGAAATTGCTAATCTAATGAAAAAAATTTTACAGGTTGGCAGGGAATCCGATATTTTGGGGGCTTACTATGTACCATCACATGTAATGAATGATACAAGTAGTGGTTACAAGCCCACAATGCAACCGTTTGCAACAATCCTACCAATGACATCTATACCCCCCGATAGTCAATATCATTGGAAAAAAATGTCATACTCGGAACAATTCAACCGTTTATCTGTTAATGTTTGCGGGAATATTACATATATTCCATACAACGAATTTTTAGGCGATTTGTCAAGCTTAAATTTGCATATTGCCGCCGACCCCGGACAAAATGGGTGTATTTACTGTTGGTTTGATAATAGTATTTTAAATAATGCCAATGCTTACATGATGCACTCTGCAAAGTGGGATACAGTGCAGTTGTCCGGGTATGCTGTCAATGAAACCGCTTTTATTGGGTCGGGTTTGGGTATTGGCAAAACCGCTTTTGATACCGTATCACGCACAATTAGCAACGCAATGTCACTTGATTTTGCGGGTTTGGTTGGTGATTTAGGCGGGGGAGCCATTGACATTGCAAATCAAGGTTTAAACGCATTGGAAATCATTAAAAGCGGGGGTTATGCCGGGGGGCAATCGCTTTCAAGCATGGCGGCTTTCAATATGAATTATCCACTTGTTACCCTAACGCATGAACACATGTTTAATGATTCAAAATTAGATGAGATGTTCGGCACATATGGTTATACACAAAACGGGGATATAATGCCTATTACTTTTAAAAACTTGCCGTATTGGTCATTTTATCATTGTAAAGATGCGGCTATTGATGGTCGGCAAGTGCCGCAAAAATATCTTTCCCAAATCATCAATCGTTTTAATTCGGGAATTTTCGTTTTTAATGATGTGGCAAGTTTTAAGAAATTTGAACGGGCACAATCAAATCACTATTAAAGGGGGGATATTATGAAACACTCCTATAAATCAAACAAACAGCAGGCACAAAATCAGACTTCTTTTGCGTTATGGCTTTCCCGTTTACATGACGTTTGTTTAACTGTTTTTAAATGGAAGGGGTTGCCCTATCCCGATAATATCTATAAAGAAGTAGAAACGTATTTAAACGAATTACTATATAAAGGTCGGGTTGTTGCATTTTTTGAGGCAACAGAAGTACTTGAAAATGAGTTTTTAGTTGATAAAACGGGATATATACCAATTATAGCAGAAGCAACACCATCAAACGCTATAACATGGTTTGGGGGTTGCAATGACTATCAATTGCAAACAAAAACAAGCACATTTCACGCTAAACGGGGTGACATTGCGTTGTGTCATTCAACCCCCGCTAACCGTTCGCTTGCGGTAATTGCGGCACATTATGCAACAATTTTAAGTCAATTAGATATGTCAATGCGGGTCAATATCATCAATCAGAATACCCCCGCAATCATCCAATCGCCCCCCGGGCAAGAATTAACATATGCAAATATGTTTGAACAGGTTGCGGGATTTAAACCCGTTGTGTATGGTCGGGAGGGGCTTTTAGGTGATGAAAAAAATGGCTTGTTTGCCTATCGTTTTTTACAACCCGCCGTTTATGTATCAGATAAACTTGAAATGTTGAAACATGATTTACTAAATGATTTTTTCAATGAAATTGGGATTTCAGCGAAAAGCATCGAGAAAAAAGCGCAACTTATTAGTGATGAATTGAATATTGATTTTTCATCTAATTCAGTTTCAAAAAATATTTTCTTAGATGTAAGAAAAGACTTTTGCAAACAAATCAATAAATTATTCGGTTTGAATGTTGATGTTGAATTTAATGTCGATGTGTTAAATGCTTTCCGTGATTTTGAAATAGAAACCGCCGATAATGTAGGAGAAGGGGACAACGAAAGCGGGGTGATTTCTAATGATAAATGATAGAATAATGATGGATGGGGATTATTATGCTGTTGGTGCCAAATACACAATTCACATTTGTGATTTGCTAAAAAATGGATTTTTTACCGATAAAGAAAATTATATATCCCCACTTTCCGATTATCCTATATTTAATGAAAATTATCGTGATGCTTTAAACAACATGATTTTGCAACATTACATGATGCATGAAATCGGTTTTGAAACGGAACAAGAATTTTATTTTGCATTGCGTTCGAAAATGTGGGAAATAATGCCTAAATACAACATTCTTTTCCGTTCCCGTGATGGTTTGGATTATGACCCGCTAAAAGACCATGATTTTAAGATAACACATAATGAAACCGGGACATTAGATACAACGGACGATTTGACAGAAAATAAATCATCTCAAACGGTACGGGATGAAGATACAACCGCTCACAGTACAACAGATGGAACATATCACACAATAACCCGTGATTCAGATACCCCGCAACAGAACATCAACAATTTGGGTTATGGTACGGATGATAGTTGGATTAACCAATGGTTGACACATGGACAAATTGTTGATAACACACATGAAGATGAATCAAACGCGCAAGGTACAGACGATGAAACAACAGACTATACACACAATCAAACCGACAACCGAATCATTGATACTGATACAACAAAAGACTTTGTGCAACGGCATGACGGAAGAAGGGAAAGCGGGCAAGAATTAGCGTTGAAATTATCAGCACTTGCATTTGACATTGAAACGCAAATCATAGAAGAATTACACAATCTGTTTTTGAATCTGTATGAATATTAAAGGGGGGAAAACGCATGATTAAACTGTTGCCATGGTTACCGCATTTTTGGGGTTGGCAAATGACCCAACCGCTATTATTTGACGATTGCTTGTCTATACTGCAAAAGATATTATTGCTTGCAAGAAAATTAAATGAGTTAATAGAAGATTATAACAAATTTAAAGAAGATTTTTTCGCATGGAAAGCGGAAGTTGATGCCGCAATCGCTGAACTGCGTGAAGCTGTCAATGAGTTAGATGATAGAGTTTCAAGGCTTGAGGAATGTTGCGCAGAAGTGCAAAACGACATTGCCGAATTGAAAAACAGGGTAAGCGCAACAGAATCCGCAATAAGCAATCTCGAAACAACCATAAATGAATATGGTGATGACATATCGGAATTACAAACCAACGTTACCAATCTTTCAAATACTGTTAATAATTTGGGTGATGATTTAACAGATGTAACGAATAGAATTTCAACCCTTGAAAATAATTATAGTAATATCGTAACAAGTATAACTAATTTACAGAATCAAGCAACAACGCAAGCGCAGGAAATCACGGCATTACAAAACCGGGTTTCAACGCTTGAAACAAAAGTCGCGGCAATTGAAAATGCACTTGCACGATTAGACATTCAGTTACCTATTGAGTTAATCAACAACAATAATTTTTCTGCATTGGCTGATTCGTGGTATGATTGGATTGCAAATTTTTGTGATACATACGGGAACGCAACAACAGGAAATTTCAAAAGCATTTGGCAGTTAACGGATGATATAACACCCGGTATTGTTGTACCGCATCCAATCCCCGATAAATCGTTAACGGTTGGAAAGTTGGGGCAAAATTTAGTACTTGCTAAAATCCCGTTGTTTTTAAAGAAAGCGTTAACAGCTCCAACAACTCTTGCAAATGAATCAAATGTAATAACGGAAGTTTTAAACGCTATAAGTTCAAGCCATTTGGATATTTTATTTAAACGGGGTTTATGGTCAGACAATGCGTTTTTTGATGTTGCCATTGCGGAACCGTACCCATATATTATAGATGAAATCAAATTTCAAACGTCATACATGTATTTTAACTATGGGGGAGCATTGCCAACTGATTTAAATAAAATGTACCGGGTTTCGTTCCCGATGCCAACAGGCAACCCCACGGTTGAAAGCGCAACTTGTATAAATATGGATGTAAGGCTACAAATTACAAAAAATGCCAATACCGCAAAAATGCAGGTGCTTTCGAATGAAATCTTTTTTGTGGTTTATAATGGGTTTGTAACTGTTGCATTTATTGCGGAAAATGCTTAATTGTATATACAACAGGATCCGCTGCATGCTTTATTGTTTACGCAATTTGTCTTATTTTCATAAAACCTCCTATGTAAAGAATTAGTTGTCCGACAGCGGGCAACTAATTCTTTTATTGTTGCACTTGCAATCAATGGGGGTATATGCTATAATTAGTAATTGTCGCTAAAAGTGACAATCAAACAACAACCAAAAAGAAGAGGAGAAGAAAAAATGATAGTGGAAAGAAAGCATTATGAATCAAAAGTATTATCTATGATTGCAGAGAGAGCGGAAACAATCGGACTTGCAAGAGATTTTAGGGGATATGCCCGTTTTGTTGGATACCTTGCGATAAAAACAGAACGTGGGGACGATATGTTTGAAATCACGTTGAAAGATGAAAACGGCAACATTGGCAACGTCATCACGAAATCGGGCAACGTTGCAAAACAGCTTGATGACATCATGTCTGTTATGGAAGGGGAAAGCCGGGATACCTTTACGATTGGTTTTTCAGAGGAAAAAACGAAAGACGGTAAAACCTTTATCAAGGTTTTAATGGGGTTGTTTAATGGTGATGCAGTAGAAACCGAATAACAAGCGGTTTTGCTAATCCGTCATTATGTGATGCTAACTAATACGGGTTAGCATCACATTTTTATTTAAAGGGGGTTGTCATGGCAAAATTTGAAATAAACCCATTTGCAAGCGCAAAAGAATTAAAACAAGCGTTTAGAAAATATGGAAAAAGGGCATTAGCACGAATAAGGACATTAGAAAAATATTTCGGAAAAGGGGGTGAATTTTACGGACGAAAAAATTACATTTTAGATGAATACCGTGATTTTAACACGCAAACAATGGGATTATCTGAAAAAGCATTGAGGTTAAAACTGCAAACCGCATTTAATATATTAAGTGCCAAAACATCCACAATAACAGGGTTGCGGGAAGTCAATCAAAAACGCTATGAAACATTCATGAAAAATCATCCAAATGTACCACGCACAACATCACAACAGGAATACGAAACCGCCATGATGATTTATGACAAACTCAAACAAGCGGAAAAAGAATCTAAATTTGGGTATGAAGAAATTATGTTTACCGCTTTCAATCTTGCCGACATGGGAGAAATTCATTATAAAGGCAAGACAATTTCTATTGACGATATTATAACGAATGTCGCAGATGATACAGAAATTGAATTGGTTTTACCATTTAAAACACATGATTATTTTGCATCATTGCCCGTTCGGAAAACAAGCGGGTTTTTAGCAGTGAAATGATATGCGCAAGGATAGTATAAAATATTCACATACGCTTGTATGTTTTGACATCGAAACAACCCATGAAAATATAAATGACATTGATATTATTTATACATGGCATTGGCAAGCAACAAAACGGGAAGAAGGAAAAGAAGTAGACTATTATACTTTCACGGGTTGGGATGATTTTTACAACCATTTGTTTGATTGGTGTGATAAAGAACGGTTGATATGTTTTGTTCACAATTTATCATATGAAATAGAAGCAATTATACGAAATCCATGCGGGCATGAAATAACCGAATTGTTTGCAACGGATACCCATGCGGCATTAAAATTTTTGTTAGATGGTAAAATCGAGTTTAGATGCAGTTATTATCTGACAAATAAAAGTTTAGCACAATGTGGTGAAGATGTGGGATTGCTAAAGGGTGATATGGACTATAAAACAATTCGTCATCCGGGTTGTACATTAACCCCACAAGAAGAAGAATATTGTAAAAATGACGTTCTAATTATGGACTTGAAAATCAAGCAATTAGAAGAACAAGAAGGCTTGCCATTTTGGAAATTTCCATTGACTAACACATCATTTTTGCGTAACGAATTACGCAAAATCATGAAAAAGGAACCACATAACTATTTTTTATTCAAAAACAGTGAATTGATTTACCCTTATTTTATGATGATGCGTGATGCGTTTCAAGGGGGTTATACTCACGCAAATTATATGTTTACGGGAAAAGTTGTAAATGGGGTTGATTCTTATGATTTTGGTAGTGCATACCCGTTTGCAATGTTGGTGCATAAATATCCAATGAGTGCATTTCACCGGGTTGACAATTGCACAATGGATGATTTCAATTATCTTTTAAACAACGACAATATTGTTTTTGTTTGTCATATCGTGCTTGCATCGACAACGGGAATCGTAAAGTGCAAGCTTGCCAATACTTACATTTCATTTTCTAAAAGTATAACCCCGGATGATGGAACAACCGTTTTAGACAATGGGCGAATTCAATGTGCAAGTCAAATTGAATTGACATGTACTTCATTTGATTACAAAATCATAAAACAAGTTTATGATTTTGATTTGATTAAAATAAAACATATCATTTGGAGCAATGCGGGATATTTGCCCGATGAGTTGATTAAAACCATGCTGAAATATTACGAACGAAAGCAAAAATTAAAAAATGTTGATGGTGAGGAAATAAACTATATGAAAGCAAAAAATAGAGTCAATTCGTTTTATGGAATGATGGTGACGAATCCTTTACATGATGAAATTATTATAAATGATTCGTTAGATTGGGAAAGAAACGCTATTGATTATGATGATAGAAATATTGTTGATGAAATGTTGAAAAAATTTTATAAAAATAGAAATAACTTTTTGCCCTATCAATGGGGGGTTTTTGTTCCCGCTTACACAAGATACCATCTATGGAATGATATTATAATACCAAATGATAAACGGATTGTTTATTGTGATACGGACTCTGCAAAAATAATCAACCGTAAAGAATGTTTACCCTCTATAAACAAATATAATGATTGGGCTATCAAGGCAAGAAGAGAACGCTTGCGGGATTTAGGCTTTAAAGATGATTTCCCCGATTTGGGGGTTTTTGATTGGGAAACTGAAAAAACGGGGGCTGTTAAATTCAAAACGTTAGGTGCTAAAAAATATTTAACACAAGACAACAACGGAAAATTTAAAATGACGGTTGCAGGGTTAAAAAAATCGGCTGTTAAATATATAGAATCATTTGATGATTTTACCCCCGGCACGATATTTTCACCCCGTGTTAGTGGTAGGACAATTTCACGATTCACAACCAATGAAATAAAAACTTATGATAATGGTGGATGTTGGATAGAAGAGACAACGTATCGTTTATCGCTATCAGAATCATATGAAAGATTGATTGCAGAACGTGACGGATTATCAATAGAAGAAGTGCAAGCAAAAAACAGTGACTTATTTATAGACAAAAATAAAAGAGTGCATTTAGGGGTTATTGTCCGGGAAAGTGAAGATATAGATTGTAATGTGATTTTATCGAAAAGAAATTTATACACATTGAAAGAGGTTCGGCGATATGATGAAATATAAACCTTTAACTGTTGTTGCCGCAACAGGGCAAACAATGGAAGTTGTTAATTATAAAGATTTGCTTGCCGTTGGTGCAGATGTATATATTATATTTGGTATGCGTTCCTATGGTAAAAGTTATGGTTTGCTACAATATGCAATTGATAATTGGCTTGATAATGGAGAAGAATTTGTAACAATGCGAACGATTGATGATGATGTTTTGCAAGGTAAAGCCAAAAAATACATTGCTACAATTAAAGATTATTTTGCACAACGGGTGGAGCATGAAAAAGAATTAACAGTGTATAACTCGGAAATTATCGCCCGTTCTATTGAGGGGAAACAAATCATCCGGGAAAAAGTCGGCTCCATGATGTCTTTATCGGGTTGGCTCAAATATAAGGGCAACAACTATGATAAAGTCACA
>CAMHMW010000067.1 GCA_946186335.1 uncultured Candidatus Melainabacteria bacterium | reverse complement strand
CTGCCGTTTGCCTCGTATTTATTAGTAAATACAGGCTTTTTACCGCCATCATAAATCTTTTTAAGTTCATCACAAAAACCGTCAGGCAAATATGTGTTCTGGGTTGTTGGAGCGCAAATCAGCCTGTAATTCGGGGGCGGATTATCATAAAAAGTTTTATATATCCAGCCCTTTTGAACTTCGGGGTTTGTATGTCCGAAAATTCTGTAGGTAAAATTTTTCCATTCGGGTTTTATCTTCTGCCTCATTCTTGCAAGAAGCATTTTAAAGGTATCATAAGGAATATCGGACATTTCTTCAATTTCAACGAACCCCAGATTCAAGGATTTCAGTTTATTCGGTTCGTCAAAATGACGAAAAAGAATTTCCGAACCGTTATAAAAAACAATTTTCTGAACGGCACTTACCCATTTATAATCTTTTCCCTCATGAAAGGCGATGCTGTCAAGATGTTCAAAATAGGTTTTGAGGGTTGTATCTCTGACAAGTGTGTAGGTTTGCGCCCCGACAAGCCCGACTATACCGGGGAATTTTATTGCAAGAAGTATTCCGAGCAACGCTCCGGCAAAAGTTTTGCCGGAGCCGTAGCCGCCCTGATAAACCGCAACATCCAAAGAGTAATCATGCGGAATTTCCAGAAATTCCCGCTGAGCGTTCAACAGTTTGTATTTCATTTTCATACTCCTGTTTGAACCTGCGAGGGGGTATTATCCGTTTGTTTTTCATTTGTCAAAAAATTGTTTGCATTCTCAATTCCGTACTGCTCCATTGCAAATTTGAAACATTCAATCCAGTCAATACGCTCATTTATTCCGCCAAGCGATGCAAACGACTGCAGTACTTCAAACAGTTCCTTAAGTTTTGATTTACGTTCAAATGCCGCTTTTCTGTCCCCGTAATGATAAACATAAGATGAATTTCTGATTTTATCATCAATTTCAACAAGGAAAAATCTTCCTCTGTCATTTGCAAGAACAGACTCTTTACCCAGTTTAAAGTTAGATATAATTTCGGCGGTTTTTTCAACCATAGGAATAATAACCTTGCGGTTGACAGATTCCAAAATCATATTGAGTCTTGCTTCCTGACCGCTTACGGAATAATTGATTTCAGTTGCCGTTCTGTCAAAATTTTGAAGATTGCCGGACATATTTTTAAAAATTCCCGTAGCACTTTCAATTGTTGTTTTAAAATAATTGAGAAAATCCCAGCCCTGCATTGCTTTATCAAAAGAAATAGGGGTTGGCGGCGCCGTCATTAAAGAGGCATCATATTCAACAATTTTTCCGGGATGTATGTCCTGCTCTCCTCTGAAACAACCTTTTGGTGCAAGATAGGGAGGATTCATCATTAGAGATAGTGCATCAAGTTGTTTATTTAATATCGTTGATGAAATATTATTCAAAATCAAAGCCACTCTTAAAGGTGAAATTCCTCGACCTGTTGAAGGAGATTCAATAATATTTGCATGAATAAACGGGTTTATAATATAAGGATTATCCTCAAAACGAATAAGTACACTGCGTCCCGCAACCACTATCAGTTTGTTTTTCAGAACTTCCCCCGTCGGCAATTCAATATCTCCCCAGTATTCAAGGAGTTCTATCTTGTTTGACGAACTTTCCGCTTTATTTTTTCTTTGTTTATTTGCCATTCCCCCTTTCAGTATTTCCAGTTTTTCTGCATTGAGCAAATTATTTGACTTATTGTTTTTTATCTCGTCAAAAGACATTTTTGTTTTGTAAATTTTAGGGCAGGAATCCCAATTTTCCACATCCGTTCTGTCAAAGACAAAATCTTCACCGTTTATAAATTTAACTTTTGCATTATCGTAAATAACCTTATCCTCTACAACAAAGGTATCCGGAATATTAAGTTGCATCTGTTCTTCCTGGGATATTGCCCGTCTTGTTTGTCTTGTTTTTGTTTCCCAGCCGACAAACAATGTAACCTCTCCTGTTTCAACAACGGAATCTATAATTTTTTCCATTTCGTTTTGAATTTTCATTTGTTCAAAAGTTTTGACAAGCATTGCCTTTTGCATATTTGCAAATTTCTGGGTATTAAAATCCGTTCCGTCCACATCAAACATCCCGTCAGGATTTGAATACAAATTCTGAACAAGATGCGATTTAAGAGTTTGTGCCAGTTCATAAATATCTGGCAGTTGAATTGTACAATCCCACGCATTAACTTTCGGGATGGTTGAATCGTAGATTGCACGTCTTACAAGAGCATTGTCTGCAAGCTGAGTACATCTTTCGTTTTCGTAATAATCATATTTATCGGTTATGCAGCCGATTAAAAACTGTTCTTGTGCAGAACTTAAATTTTTATCTTTATCCATAGTTTTTTCCTCATTGTTCGTAGTAATAACTTCTATACAGCCCGTAAACATCAATATCCTGCATTTTTCCAAATCTTAATGTCGCATTTTTCAAAGTGGATTCGTAAACAAATCCGCTTGATTTGAGAAGATTTTTGACCCTGAAATTATCGGGATAAATACAAGCCGTAACCTTTTGCAGTCCGAGTTCGTCAAAACACTTTTTCAAAAAAAATTTTGCGCTATATCGGGTAAAACAACCCCAAGCCTTCGGGTGAAAGCATGTTGTCAATTCCGCCGAGTAGAGTTTTCTGCGATTACCGATGAAATTGTCTAAATATGCAAAGCCCATAAAGTTTTCATCATAATCCAGAATTATCCAGAAATATGGCATTAGTGATAATATGTATGATTTCAGATTACTTATGTCGGAAAAATCGTCCTGAATATATTTGAAATACTTTATGAACAGTTTTTCCACCTCAGGTACATAGCGCAAAAGAAAGGAGTTGGTTTTCGCAAAAGTTTCTGACGTTATCTGTATAAATTTACACATTTCAGATTTTTACTTTTATAAATTTTACAAAATTATCCCCGCTGACAAAGGAATTTGTTTCTCCTTTCAAAAGTTTTTCCCTGTCGGCATTTTGATTTCCGAGATAACCTTCCGCCTGCAAACCGTTGATAAAAGAACGGGTTTTACTTTTTCTGTTTATTACTTCATAAGTTGCGGCTTTTGAAAAGAGTATCTCTTTCGGAGCGGACTTAATATCTGTTATGTATTTACCTTTAAGTGTTTTACCTTCTTCCAGAACGGCATTAAAATCTTTTTCAATTTTGGCTTTTACCATTTTTTCATAATTTTCGCCGTTAAGAAGTATTTGTTCCATTTCTTTATTTTCTTTCATTTTTTACCTCAAATTTTTTCATCATCAAGATTCGCTATCGTAATAATTTTTGCCTCCTGATATTCTTCATTTTCCTTTGATAAAGAAAATCCCAAATATTTGCACAGGGCTTCCAGAGCCTTTAATCCCGCCGAAGAATCTCTGAGTTTCTTTTTGCCGGTCGGATTTCCGTCTTTGTCCTGAATGTCCTCCTGCTCCAGTGAAAATTCCGCAATCTGCAAAAGTTTTTGAATTACATAACCCTTTTGAACATTTAATGACTCTATTTGAAGTTTTAATTGTGTTTGAATTTCATGTATTATGTAATCTTTTTTTAACAATTCCTGCGAAAAAGTTTTTAAATCTTTGCATTTGTATCCTGATTTTTTAGCGGCTGTTTCACCGTCAAGAGTCCTTATATATTCGTTTACGAACCTTTTTTGTTGTTGTGTTAATTGTTTCATCTTGTTACATTTCTTATCATAATTTGTAATTTTCTCGAATAATTTGTATAATAGACATGCTATTTATATTTCGGCTAGTGTAAATCTTAACAGGGGGGAATGAAAACGACTTCCTGTTTTTTTTATCTGTGAATACTGACTTTTGGGGGATTTCTAAACACCGCACAAGTCTTTGATTTCAGATTTTTTAAAGCCTCATTATACATGCCCTGCCAGTAAAGAAACCTAAAGTGTTCGGTATTTGCTTTCATTCTAAGACATGTTCCGTAAACAAGTATTTGTTCCGCAAAAGGCATGGGAATAACACTTTCATCATCCCCGTATTCAAGATTTTCTTTTTCTTCCCCCTGCAAACTTTTTACGCAATTACCGGAATAATAGACAATATCAATTTGCTTGTCCTCCCCAAACTCGGGGAACAAAAGCATGTTACCGAAACTTGAAAACGTACGGTCTTTCAACTTACCGGTAAAATATAATTCATTATCCGAGCAGTATTTATAACTGTTTCCGTCAATAATTAAATATAAAATTCTGCCGTTTACCGTATTTTCAATTTCTGTGGTATTAGCCGGAAGGTTAAGAGTTGTCCTTTTCAGAAGAAAATCCCAGCCTTCAAGTCTGCAAACCTCTTTGTTTAATATATTTAGAATTGTTTTTATTTTTTTGTGGTCATTTTTAATAAGTTCCGAAAAGGCACTAACCTGTTTATAATTTAATTCAAGTAAACATTTATTTATAAGTTCCAAAAATTTCATAGTATCTCCTTTTTAAAGTCCGAACAAGAAATCGTAAAACTTCCTGTCCGGACACAACCAAAATTTTACCGACTACCTGATAAGCCCGCTTCTGAGCTGAGCCATGATTGCTTCTTCGTTTCGGTCAAATTCTTTACCACTCATTTTGCCGATTTCCTCACGAGTAAATACCTTTCCTATACCGCCATCAGAAGCAGAATTTTGGGCATAAGCCGTCAATTTACTCTTTGCGGCTGCGTTCTCGTCATTCAATGATTTCTCGTATTCGGATTTTTTCATAAATTTGTCAACCGCCGAATTTTCCAGCTTTTCAACAAGTTGAGCAATTTTAAGAATTTCATCTTTGTCCGGACTATAACCTTTTATGTAGTCTAAAACTGCCATTCTGCCATCACCGTCAAAAAATCCCGGTCGTTCTTTGCTGAATTGTTCAAACGGATTTTCCTGAGGCGGAACAGCCTGCTCGGTAACAGGAGTCTGAGAGTTTTGGACATTCTGTTGTTGTGCAAGTTTATAGTTGTTGAGTTCCTGCGCTTTTTGTACCAATAACCCATACAGATATTGTCCTTGATCTTGTGTAATAATACCTTTTTGCACAAAATCCTTAACTCTGCCGACATCCTCCCCGATTTTCTGTTCAAGATGCCAGAATATGTCTTTATACCCCATATCAGGGTTTGCCTGCGAACCCACGGCAAGCGATGAAATTTCATTAGTAAAATTTTCCATTATTTTTCTCCTCTAATCAGCCTCAAAATGCTTCATTAACCTCACCGATATTTCAATAACGTCATCTATAAACCTTGACAAAATTACCGAAATAATCATTTTTACGGGGGCTGAAAAATTAAGATTTTTGACAACATAATCAACAGCCATTTTCTTCTTTTCCTGCCCTTTCCCCGAGCCAAGTTCGGTTTCTGCAATTAACACTGCATTTTTTGCTAATTCTTTTATCTGATTTTTTATACCTTTAAACATTATTTTTCTCCTGTTTTAAAAGAACCCGAATGAAGGGAAATTCAAACATTCGGGTATCTTTTACAAATACGCTCTAAGCAGAGGGGGATGCGACTATCATTTTTGCCAAAGCATTCGGTTGGACAGTTTTTGCACCATACAAATATAAACCTCTTACCAAATCTGAGAAGCTGTCTTTATCTCTTAAACTTTCAATTTTAGAAAGTTGTGATGCAAAAGTGATAGCATCGTTTGTACCTGCAAGAACGTAGTATTTGCCGTCAACATCTGTTAAGTTTGTGCTGACAAGTACATCCATGCCTGCAATTCTTCCGATTGAACCTTCTCTTAATGTTTCATCCGCAACATTGTATGCGGAAATAAATTCCGGAGATTGCAAAAGATAAGATTCAACAGTCGGGTTAATAACAACCCATGGTCTTAAACCAGAATGAACCGCATTTGAATTTTTCAAAGCAAGAGATAAATTAACAAAGTTTTCGTAAATTGTTGATTTGCTCAGGGTAATCGGAGTTTCCTCAGAACCTATTGTATTTGCGGAGGTTACATTTGTGTGCATGCCAAGTAAATATGTGTCCTGAACTTCTTCGATAGCATTTTTTGCACTTGTAAGATGAGCTTCCATAATATCAGCGTGAGCTTGTGCCTGAGATATATCATCAATTTTAAATGCAAAAAATTTCTTCTGGTCAATTACCAAATCCTGTGATGTCGGAGTAAGTGCATTATAAGTAATATTATCTGATGTTAATGTGGATACCGAAACCGCAGCGGGTGTAATGATTTTTACGGTATCTCCCTGATTTTTAATTTCGCCTTCCCAGTTTCGGTTTACGCACTGAAGCATAACACAATTTTTTTGCAGTAACTGATTCAGTTTTTGGCTCCAGATTTGCGGTACAAAAACAGAATAAGATGATTGTTGCTCTGTCATTTTCTTTTCCTTTCGTTTTTCAAGAGTGTCTAACAATATTTATGAGTGGTGGTTGTTGTTTTTAATCGTCGTTATATATTTCCCTGAACTGTAATCCGATAATTGCACAATTATTCGTAATCTCATTACCCTCAACACAAAGTTGAACGGATAAATTACTTCCGCAAATTTCGGCTTTTTCTGTTACATCTGTTGAAACAGCCCATATCGGGATATTACTTTCTTCATTATTCCAGCAATATTGGGGCTCCTCGGGAGTATTTTCTCCCGCCCACATAAAATGCGTATAATGTTTTGAAAATATCAACTCGGAATCTTCTTTATATTCCCCGTCATAATCCTTATAGATAGAAAATTTAAAATTATTATCTTTTACATCGTCCAAAACAAAATAAAATTCATCAATAATCTTTCGGTGCATAACATTTCCCAAAGATAAAAATGCTGATTTCCACATAAATTCTATCGGTTGACCGTCAAAAGTATTGCCGGAATTTTCAAGATAAATTTTTCCGTCATTGTCCGAGGTCACAATGTTTGTATTAAACTTACTTGCGGATGTGATATTTTGCGGAATATTTCGTTTATACCAACAATGGTTAAGATAATCGTTTATCCAAATCGTATTGAAATAATCATTTTGTGAATACGGAATAAAATACCATACCTGATGCCTTGCAGCATAATGAACGGCAAACGCTTCTTTCATTCGTTTGTCATCAAATTTTTCAAATTCTTTTTTAATTTTTAGTGAAATTTCCGCTCCCAATCGAATCTGATTTAATTCTCCAACCTGCTCGAGAGCGTAAATACCGTCACTGAGGAAGAACTGTTTATTATCAACATTCAAAATTGCATCAGGGCTGTACGCTCCCCTGTCGGCAAAAAGCATTACCGAAAAATCCTCCGGACTTGAACCCGATAACAGATAAACTCTGTCATGCTTATATATAGCCAGATAATCTTTATATGAACACATCGAAACTATATCTGCCGTATCGGTATGAAAATCATTTATATATCCCGCATCATCGGGAGTTGTAAAATCCGTATAACTTCCTATTGCGGAATAATAGACGGTTGAACCCTTTGAACACCACAACCGTCCTTTGTGTACCGCTATATAATCGGGGTGTAGCGGAGATGATGAAATATCTTCGGCATTTATATTGACAATATCATAGTTTTCGTTGTTTTTTATGTAAAACATATTATCTGCTTCTGTCGCAACAACAACTCCTCTCATAAAAGGGACAACTGTCGGTTTTGTTCCCGTTAATGTCCTGTTTACAAGAGTTAATGACAGGTCGCTTTCTTTACAGATATAAATTTTACCTGATGCCGTAACTATTACCAGCGAAAACTCATCATCCGCTTCCATTTCACAAAGTTTAACTATCGGCTCAGAAACGGGAAGCTGCACAATTAAAGTGTTTCCCTGTTGTCTGATAATCCCCTTATTATTGTACAACTCAACATTTTCAGAATCCGTCCAGTATATTTTTGACGGATTCAAACCTAATTCCGCTTTGGTGGTTGACTGATTAATTCCACCTGATAAATCAAAAAAATTAACATCCATAAATTTAACCCCTTATATTTTTTCTAAGTACCAGCGAACTTTTGAACGGATAAAACTTCCGACCTCGTTTTTCTTAACCCACGGATACGGCGGAAGAAAAATTATATCAATCTTCCCTGCACTTGATGTTTTCGGATTTACCCGCCCAAATTCGTAATGTGTAAGAACTGTCTTTTCTGAAATCGGAATTTTATATTTCTTACAAAGTTCTGCAACAAACTTCATACAAACTTCAAACTGTTTTCTTGTTATCGGATAATATCCGCATACGGAATTTGAAACAAAACCGGACATTCCGCAGAGACAAACCCCGACAGAACCCGTATTTCCACCGCCCGTATGAGGGGCATAACATCCGTCCGTACAGTCATTATTATCCTCCGGCTTATATTTCCCGTTTACAATATTTCCTTCTGCATCAATCAAATAGTGATAGTGCCGCTTTTCAAATTCAGTCGGATAATATCTTCCTGCGCTCCAGTGAAGAATTATTCTTTTTACCATAACTACCTCATAGAATTTTTTGTCTAGGATGCGCCTGCATATATATAGCAACCGCATTTGTACGATTTTTGGCATTCAAACCCAGCATTATTGAATTTATGTGAGTTTGTACCGTTCTTATTGACATCTGTAAGTGACAAGAAATTTCCTTATCGGAAAAACCTCTTGCCAGAAGAATAAGTATTTTTGTTTTAGTAGGAGATAGCTTCATTAACAAAACCTCTGTGTTTCGTTGTTCAAATAATCTTACTCTAATCTTCAATAACTAAGATTAAAAATATTTCCACTCTAAAAAAAGACAAGAGGGACAAAAGAGCAAAGCAAATCTGCCCCTCATGCGAAAGAGTAAATGTGATTTTAGGAATAGGGAGTAACCCATATTGGAGGTGATTTACAACAAATCTATTCAAACAAACTAAACATACCCATATCTAATCTTACCCAATAAAATAAATTCACTTATCAACCAATGTCCGGAGTTTAAAGTTAATAACCTCAGTTACGAACTTCTCACTTACAAATCAAGTATATAGGATTTTTTTATAAAAAAAAGTCCGTATTTCTACGTAAGTAAAACTACGGACTTGACAACTCCGAAACAAACTCTCGCACAGCCATTTCGGCGAAAAATTTTCTTTACTCATTTACAAAAATTTACAACACAATTCCCATGCCA
>CAMHMW010000066.1 GCA_946186335.1 uncultured Candidatus Melainabacteria bacterium | reverse complement strand
TAAGACATTAGCGGCTGATACGGTATCTTTCAGCGGGAAATCCCCCTGCGAATTGTATAAGTCGGTTTTTGACTATATGGCTGCTGAGATTTTTGATGCAAACAAAACTTTCCGCATTGACGGAAGTATGCTGAATACCGCAAAAATTAAAACCGCCGTAAAATCATTATTTACCGAAAACAGGGCTTATGCACCGTATAAAGAGAGTTTAGTTGAGAAAATCAAATGGAAAAGTTACATCCCTCAGGATGTCAGGGCAAATTCAATTGATAAAATAAATGAAGCAAGGGCTGTTCGTATGGCGGAATGGAAAAGTTTTCTGGAAAACCCCGAACAAATCTTATCGGACGGAACGCAATACAACCCCGAACTTGTGAAAAAAATTAAGGATAATCCGTCATTAAGATTTATAATATGGCATTCGGTTTCAAGCGAATTGAAAGCCAATAATAGGTATTTACCGGTACCGTTTGATCAAAATGCTTTACTGGAAACAATAAAAGGATTTGAGCAAATTGCACCCAAAGACAGAAAAGTGCGTTGTGCAAGTTTATCTTTTTTGGAAGTTTACACTCACAGATTACGTGATAATTTGCTTATGAGTATAGGACTATCGGGTGACAAACCGGTCTGGGTAAAGATTCCGTCAATTGCACATGACCTGAAAAATAAAGAAAAAAATATCTCTATGCTTGAAATATTAAGCTGCCGCAACTGGTGTACACGCTCAAGTGTAGATAAAGCAGAAGCAGCCCTCGAGGACGGCGATTTTTACATATATCTTAAACGCGGAAAATCAGAACTCTGGGAACCGCTAATCGGTATGACAACCTCCGGAGGCAAAATAGACCAGATTCAGGGGGTTGAAAATAATAATATTATAACCATCGGACTTGTTGATGAGGTTAAAAGATTTATAAAAGCACAAAATCTGAAATGTCATTCGGGCGTTATTGATGAAGGACCAAAGGCATATCAGGCAATACTTATCAGCGACAAACTCAATGAAACGGTACCGGATATTAAACCCGCATATAATTTTGCAAAAGCAATTAAAGAAAACAACACTTATGAAATGTTCAGATTTTTAAAAGTTCCCGTTAAAAAATTGGATGACGGATTTTATGAAATCGGTTCATACAGACCTGTTTACAGTCTGAATCCAAACAGTGGCATTTCAGTACCTTACTCAATGTTCGGATTTAACGAAGATGATTTGCTCAAAAATGTAAAAGTAATCAACGGAAACCTCACGCTTGACGCAAAAAGAAAAATTTTTGAATCCTGCATTTCCGTATTCCCGCCGAATTTGGAAAAAGTTACAGGCAGAGTAATTTGTTCGGCAGAACAGTATAAAAAATTCGCTTCTGATATAGAACGTGTCACTGGCGGAGATAAGTCAAAAGTTATTATTCACAGTTAGGAGTTAAAATGTTAAATATATCTGACGACAGAACTTATTTTGGTGCAACCTATATCGGAACGGGCAAAATTAAAGGCAAATTAAACAAAAGCTGGAAAGAAGCAGATTTCAATTTAATTAAATTTGAAACAAATCTGGGCAAAGATTTAAACAATATAGATGCCGTAAGATATTTGTGGGGCGGCAAAAATATGTCGGCAGAAATTTCGGAAGAAGCACGTTTAACGGGCGGAGCCGCAAATGTTTATGCCTTAACAGGACAAGAGGGCAAATTTGAAAAAATTGACCCGTCAAAAATAGTTTGCCTTATGTCAACCGGAAAAATTCAAAAAGGCGAAGATACCGTTGAAGTTTTCAAAATCGGAACCCATCCGAGATATGCTTATGAGCAAAACCGCAGGTCAAGAGATGTAAAACATATTGCAAGAGCGACAATTGAAGCGTTCAGAGAACTGGCGGAAAAATCGGGAGTAAAACCCGTTGTCTATGTTGCAGAACCACAGGATGCAAAATTTCTGCAAAAAGTCGGACTTGAACCGTTAAAAACAGATGTTGTTGAATTTATAGGAAAATAAAATGGCGGGGTAATAATCCCGCCATTCTTCCTTTCTTATACTGATAAATTAAACCCTTCTTGCATGGGCAAGTTCTCTGCGCAGACGTGTTATTTCATCATACAACTGATCCTGATCTTTATAAACACTGTCAACGGCTTTACATACTTCATCCAAAATGAAAAATCCCAAAATTGCTTCTAAAATAATCATTTTTCTGTTCCTTTCTTCTTATTTGCTGATTACAAAAATATAATATGTTACACTTATGACAAAAACGGTCGTATGTGATATAATATAAAAAAAGGAGTAAAGCATGGAAGATAAACCAAGATATTCAAGGGTTACAGACATTTTGGACTTGGCAGTTTTTATTGCCTCTAAAGTTCAGGGAGTTACAATAAATGAAATTGCAGAGCGTTACAATGTTTCAAGAAGAACGGCTGAACGTATGCGTGACAGTATTCTGAACACCTTTCCGCAGGTGGATGAACTGGACGGAATTGAAGATAACCAAAAACACTGGGGGTTCACAAATTATTCAATAAGTCCCCTGATTTCCTTTACTCCGAAAGAAGTTGCAAATATTGAACAGTATCAGCGAAGAACAACCAACAGGGAATTAAAAGAGGAACTCGGCAAAACCGTTGAAAAAATTAAGGCATTTAATAAAAAGAATATCGATTCAATAGAAAATAATATCGAACTTATAATGCGAACAGAAGGGTATGCCGTTCGCCAAATGCCTCAGTATAAGATAAGTCTGACTACACTTGAAATAATCAGAAATGCTATTCGAGGAAGTAAAATGGTAGAGGGAATTTACCATGACAAAAAGCGTCTGATAGAACCTCTGGGGATGATTTATGGTGATAAAATTTATCTTGTAGCAAGGGAAAAAGCAAAAGGTGACGGTATTTACAATTTCTTATTGCACAAATTTGAAGAACTGAAACCTACCGAAAAAACCTTCGATAAGGGTGATTTTGATTTGCAAAAATACAAAAACCTGTCATTCGGGGTTTATCACGGGGAAATATTAAACGTAAAACTTCTTTTCAGCAAAGAAAGAGCCGCAGATGCAAGTCAGTATAATTTTCACCCGACACAAAAAGGTAATTTCAACCCTGACGGAACATACACCGTTACTTTTAAAGCAAGCGGCGACAAAGAAATTATGTGGCATGTTTTCAAATGGGGAAAGGATTGCAAAATTCTTTCTCCAAAATCACTTATACAGTCATACAAAAAATCTTTAAAAGAAAATCTTGAAAATTATTAAACCCATTCATCAAAGAAAATATCATTATCTGCCGGATTATCTTTTTTTCTGAACACATCAGTAACGGATGTAACAAATCTTGTTAGGCAATTTTGAGGGTTTCCCTCTGAAAACGGGACTTCTGGACGCAAAGTTTTTTCGGGATTTCTCGGAAACCACTCAAACCCGTCTGTATAAAGCATCTGTTCTGCTTTTGCGTGAAAAATATTTGTGGCATGGGTATCTGTTCCGCCTGTCGGAAACCAGCCCAAATCTTTTGTAACTTTTTTAACATGTTCTATTTGTTCTAATGTTTGTTTAGACGGTTCAAAACCCAGATACTGATATTCAGATTCCATGCCGTTTACCCCGATACGTTTCAAAAAGTCCAGTAATCTCGGAGAAAAACGATTATGCTGACAATGACGTAAAGGATGGGCATACGATACAACCCCTCCATACTCTTTCATTTTCGGTATAAGTTTTATCTTGTCGTAAAAATCATAATATTTATAGGAAAAACTTTTGTCAAACGGGTTCAAGCCCAGTGATACCGCCTCAAAATAAGGATATTCCAATGCTCCTTTTATATCATAAAACATAAATTCACATGCCGGTACAAACTTCATATTTTTATATTTTTCCGGATTCTGTGCAATTCTCACAATCGCCTCACGCACCCCGTCAAGGACGTTGTGGTCTGTAATTGCAGTTGTATAGGGAGGTAAATCATCTTTCGTGTTAGCCTTTGCAACCTCATCGGCATAAGCGGCAGACTGGTCAAGGAAATCCCCGACAGACATTCTTCCGTCTGAAAAATTTGTATGAGAATGCAAATTTACACGATAAGTTTTTGTTTTTACATTATCAAACAAATGCTCAGGCTGTAATTTTCCTGTCATATAATCAACCGGTTTAAACTTTTTAAGCAATTCTCTCAATTCATCGGGGGCAACAATTGACGAAAGTTCATCTAATGTAACCTTTATATTAAAATTTTCTAAAAGTCCTTTAATAAGGGCAACTTTATACCTGAAATCATTTGGAGTTAAATTTGCCGAGCCGAAAGCCACCTCTTTTGTTTTCGGGGCGGAATTATTTTGCCTTGTTTGTACCGTGCGGGGATATTGTGTTGTAAAAAGGGTAACTTTCATCGCACAATAAATAACAACCCTCAAAAAAATAATTGACTTAATTTTTGAATATATTTACAAAAGTTCAACATAAAAAACACAGTCCGCTTTTATTATTGACGGACTGTGAATTTATTATGCCGAAAGTTTTAATCTTTCTCCCGGACGAATTATTACTCTGTAATTATCTGATTCATAATGAAGATTATTCAGTTCAAGCAATTCGTTAGTAAGTTTCAGAATTTCTCTGTCTGAGGGGAAATACCCCGATTCGCCTTTGTGCATTTCTATTAAACGTGCTTTTGCAATATTCCAGACGTTATCACCTTTTACGACCGTATAATCTTTTGGTAATTCCGGCAGTTTTGTTTCCTGAGCAGGAGGAGGAGCAACTTTTTCTTCCTCTTTTGGAGTTACTTCTTCTTTTTTGTCCTCAGGCTTTATTTCCTGTGCGGGGGGAGGAACAACCTTTTCTTCTTCTTTTTTGGTTGTTGCATCTTCCTTTTTGTCCTCAGGCTTTATTTCCTGTGCGGGAGGAAGAACAACCTTTTCTTCTTCTTTTTTGGTTGTTGCATCTTCCTTTTTGTCCTCAGGCTTTATTTCCTGTGCAGGGGGAGGAACGACCTTTTCTTCTTCTTTTGGTGTTACTACCGGTTTTATATCAACCGGATCAGTATTTTTGAATCTTTCTGCCAGTTCTTTTTTCTTTTGAGCCTTGTTATCTTCATATTTGTCATATAACCATTTACCGCCGGCAACAAGCAATGCTGCCCCCAAAAGACCTGCACCCCATTTTAAATATTTTGAATTTATTTTAAATTTCTTACCGCCTGGTGTCGGTGTCGGTGACGGCGTTGGCGTCGGCGTTGGAGTCGGTGTTGGCGTCGGCGTTGGAGTCGGCTTTGGCGTCGGCTTTGGCGTTGGCTTTGGCGTCGGCTTTGGCGTTGGCTTCGGCGTCGGCTTTGGCGTCGGCTTTGGCGTTGGCTTTGGCGTCGGCTTTGGCGTCGGCTTTGGCGTTGGCTTCGGCGTCGGCTTTGGCTTCGGCGTCGGCTTTGGCTTCGGCGTTGGCTTTGGCTTCGGCGTTGGCGTTGGCTTCGGCGTTGGCGTTGGCTTCGGCGTTGGCGTTGGCGTCGGACTTGGTGACGGTGAAGGGGTCGGATTAACTACCGGATTTGGTGTCGGGGTTGTTCCCGATGAACCCTTTGACGATTTTGCTAAACCGAAAAGCCCTGCTATTGTCAAACCGGTTATTGCACCTTTTGCCATATTACTTGTATTCACCAAAACTGAATTTTTGCTGTCATCTGATGATTTTAAGGCTGATGCACCACCTATAACAGTACCGCCGCATATTGCCGCTTTTCCCATAGGTGACAACCCTGTAAATGTTTTCATAATAGATGAGATGCTCATAACTTATCCCCGTTTTACTTTCTGCTAATCTTTGTAATATCCCTATGTATTAATAAAGTATTTTTTTCTTTAAAAATTTACTTTTGGTATATTCTTTGTATATACCTTTTGAAATATAAATTTACAATGGAAACCCTTGTCCCATCTGAATTTCTGAGCATTTTTAAATACTAAAAGACCTGTTCAAAAGAACAGGTCCATATTTATTTTGATGTTTATTATGCTGTCAATTTTAACTTATCTCCGGGACGAATTATTACTCTGTAGTTATCCGCTTCGTAATGGAGTTTGTTTGCTGCCATCAATTCTTTTGTATGCTGCAGAATTTCGGCATTTGACGGTTTGTAATTCGGATCGTCTTTGTGCATTTCTTTTAAGTGAGCCTTTGCGATGTTCCAAACATTATCACCTCTTACAACCGTGTGGTATTTTTCTTCCGCCTTGTTAGGTTCTGTTTTCTTAGGCTCTGCCTTATCTTCATCTTTTGGTGCAGGTTTTAACTTGTCAGTTTTATCAACACCGTCATCATTGTTCGGTTCTGTTTTCTTTGGTTCAACCTTATCTTCGTCTTTCGGAGCCGGTTTTAATTTGTCAGTTTTATCAACACCATCGTCATTGTTCGGTTCTGTTTTCTTAGGCTCTACCTTATCTTCGTCTTTTGGAGCCTGTTCAAGTTTTTCTGTTTTATCAATTTCATCTTCAGAAATTTCATTCGGTTCTGTTTTATCAACATCACTATTTCCTGCAAGTTTGTTATAAAGGAATATACTTCCTCCGACCAAGGCGGCACCGCCTGCAATTGCTAGTCCGATTTTGCCTCCTTTTGAAGCAAAAATACTTCCTACCTTTGAAGATGAAATTTTTGTACTGATTTTGGTAAATACATTTTTAATCTTAGATGCACCTAATTTTGAAGCGAAACCTTTAACTGCCGCTTTACTCGGTATAACTTTTGCAATCGGCTTAGCCACAAATTTTGCTGCATTTTTTACTACTGAAATAATACTCATAGTTATCCTCCGTTTCTTTCCTCTAATCGTGTTTATTTCCCCTATGGTTTAATAAAGTTTTTCTGTCAGAAAGAATTGACTTTGGGTATATTCTCCGTATATATTTTTCGTAATATTTTTTTACATGATGACACTGTGCAAGGCTAAAAAAACCAAGCACTTGTGAGTATAGTATATGCCTTTTACGGTATGCTATTTTATACTGTAATTTTCACGAATTTTTTTGAGGTTGCCGTTTTTATTTTCTGTTTCAATAATAAAGTTAACTGCACGAATTAAGTCTTTTGATTCTTTTCCCTTGCGAAAAGCAACAGCATAAGGTTCTCTTGTATATCTTTTGGGTAAAAGTTCAACAGTCGGATCTTTCAGTGCCATACCAAGCAGAATCGTATCATCGGAAACAATAGCCTCCGCTTTACCCTTTTTCAAGGCTCTGTATGCTTCTTCATAAGTTTTGTATCCTACAATTCCGATTGTCGGCATTGCTTTTCTCAGACTGTTTTCACTTGTTGAACCAAAAACAATTATAGCCCGTTTTTTGTCCAAATCCTGTAAAGAGCGCACTCTTGACCCTTTTTTAACAAGCAAAGCCTGCCCCGCAATATAATACGGGTCGGAAAAATCAAGAATTTGACGGCGTTTCGGAGTTACAGACATTGTTGCAATAACTATATCAACATCCCCCGAATAAAGTTTCATCATTCTGTCTGATGCTGTTACGGTAACGAATTTAACCTTTTTTTCGTCACCCAAAATCCCGCGCGCAATCAGTCTTGCAATTGCAGGGTCATACCCGAGATATTTGCCTTTTTCGTCTTTATAACCGAACGGATAAGCATCTGCTCTGACACCAACAGTCAAAACTCCCTTTTTCACGATTTTATTCAGGTCGCTTTCGACTGTTCCTTTTTTCTTTCCGCAGCCGCAGCATATAAACATTACCAATAAAAATACCGTCAATATCTTTTTTAACATTTTTATCCCCTCTTTTTCTTTATAATACCTTAATTATGGCTTATGTCAAAATATTACATTACAATATTTTGTAAAAAACAAAAATTAGGTTATTATACAAATATGAAAACGATTTGCTTAACAGGAATGATGGGTTCGGGTAAAACCTCCGTTGCGGAGATTTTTGCAAAAAAAAAGAATCTCAGATTTATTGATATTGACAGTATTATTGAAAAAAAAGAGAACATGACCATTTCCGAGATTTTTGCACAAAAAGGAGAAGATTACTTCAGAAAAACCGAACAGAAAATAATTTTTGATTTATTTAAGAAAGAAAATCTTATTATTTCACTCGGAGGAGGCGCATTTGAAAATCAAAAAACAAGAGAATTTCTGCTTGCAAATTCAAAGGTTATATATTTAAAAACATCCCCCGAGGTTATTTTTGAACGGATAAAAAATGATACTTCACGTCCGTTGCTTTGTGGTAAAATGAACTTACAAAATATTTCAGATATATTAAATAAGAGAGAAAAAAATTACGCATCCGCACACAAAATTATCATCACAGATAATAAGACGCCGCAGGAAATTTCAATGGAGTTAGATGAATGACAGATTTATCCGTAAATATCACCCAAAAAGAGTTGAGTTATCCGATACATATTTTAAATAATGACTTATCGGAATTAAAAAATACTATTACGGAATTCATATCCGGAAAAAATTATATTGTTGTTATCAGCGAAAAAGTTTATAAACTTTATTCAAAAATTCTTAATTTCCCAAAAGATAAAACTTTCATTCTGAAAGACGGAGAATCCGAAAAAAATTTCAAAAACTATTCAAAAATTATGGAATTTGCCCTTAAAAGCAAATTAAAAAGAGAAGATGCGATTATTGCAATAGGCGGCGGAGTTGTCGGGGATATTTCGGGTTTTGCAGCCTCAACCTATATGAGAGGAATAAAATTTATTCAGGTTCCCACAACCCTTTTGGCGGCAACAGACAGTTCTGTCGGAGGTAAAGTTGCGGTCAATACAAAATACGGAAAAAATTTAATCGGGGCTTTTTATCAGCCAAATGCGGTTTTTATAAACATAAATTTCCTGAAAACACTTGACGATGCACAATATAAAAGCGGACTGGGTGAGGTTATAAAATACGGAATGATAGAAAAAAGCTGCAACCCCGATAATGAACCGCACCTTATAAATTTCCTTACAGAACACTATGAAAAAATTATTTCAAAAGATACCATGATATTAAAAGAACTTATTAAAACCTGTGTTGAATTAAAGAAAAAAGTAGTTGAACAGGACGAAAAAGAAAGCGGTTTGCGTAAAATTCTGAACTACGGGCACACCTACGGTCATGTTGTGGAAACCCTCACAAACTACAAAAAATATACCCACGGACAATGTGTTATCGAAGGAATTTTGTTTGCGCTTAATCTTGCCCTGACATTGAATCTCATTGACAAAGAATACAAATTTTTGTGCGAAGATTTAATTAAAAAATACGGCTATACCCCTCTTGTAAAATTCAACAAAAACAAGGTTATAGAGGTTATGACCTCAGATAAAAAAGCAAC
>CAMHMW010000065.1 GCA_946186335.1 uncultured Candidatus Melainabacteria bacterium | reverse complement strand
GCTGCGTGTTGATATGTCAGAATTTATGGAAAAACATTCAACCGCAAAACTTATCGGTTCTCCTCCGGGTTATGTCGGATATGATGACGGCGGTCATTTGTCAGAACTTGTCAGAAAGAAACCGTATTCGGTTGTATTGTTTGACGAAATTGAAAAAGCACACCCTGATGTATTTAACATCATGCTGCAAATACTTGATGACGGTCGTTTAACCGATTCAAAAGGCCGTCATGTAAGCTTTAAAAATACCGTAATCATTATGACCTCAAACGTTGGTGCAAGTATGATTACGAATACTTCAAAACTCGGTTTCTCAACAGCGGATGATGAGTCAAAATCGAAATACGAAAAACTCAAAGATACTGTAACGGAAGAAATGAAAAAGGCATTCCGCCCTGAATTTCTCAACAGAATTGATGAAACAATCGTATTCTCTCATCTTTCAAAAGAAGAAATCAGACAAATTGTCGATTTGATGTTGAAAGATTTGTTCAAACGCTTGTCTGAAAAAGGAATCAGTATTGATGTATCCGATGAAGTTAAAGATCATCTGGCAGAAAACGGATACTCCGAAGCCTATGGCGCACGTCCGTTAAGACGTTTGATTCAACGAAAAATGGAAGACAGCCTTGCCGAAGAAATCCTGTCAGGTAAGTATTCTGACGGAGATACAATAAGAGTTACTCTTGTTGACGGTAAGATTTCATTTGATAAGAAACCAAAAAGATCAAGAAAAGAAAAGGAAGTTGAAGAAACTCCCGTTTCATAATGTTTAAAGGCAAGCCGATTTAATGTCGGTTTGCCTTTTAAAATCTAAATTTACAAAACTTAATATTTTCTGCATAATCGGTTCAAAAATATTTTTATGGTTTTTAAAATCTGTATATCACAAAAGCATGTATATAAAGGGGAAATTTATGCGTGTAGATTCGGTATCGGGGTACGTACATCAGCCGTTAATAAACGGAAAAATCGGAAGAACATCGGTAAATAGTGCTCAAGGGCATCAGGTTTCAACGGCAGGTTCCGTTGTATTGATTTCTTTTACGGGCGGTGCAAAGAATATTAATCAGATAGCATCTTTAACACCTGAAAATAACGGACTTGGACTTCCTGAGGCGGGACAGGGCGGAGAAGGTTGTGTAGGATATGAATTACCTGCCAGTCTGCGTAAACATGAAGGAAAAGATGCAAGAAGTTTTATGCCTTATTGGGAATACAATAACCCAAAAGGTGGTCATGTATTTCTAATTCACACAAGAAAAGATTTCCCCGATGGTGTTTCCTCTTTGCCTGATACAATGCCTGTCAGAGCATTTTATCATGCTAATATAGGGGAAACTTTGGAAGATGTAGCCAAAAAACAAAATTTATCTCCTGATGAATTGAGTTATGTAATTCAAAGTAAACCGAATGCTCAGGGCTTAGATGCTCAATCAAAATACTGCATATTGGAACCGACAAGTGTAAAAGGTGAGATTAAGGCGTGGTCTGAGGAATCTCTTGCTGATTTAAAAAGTGTTCCGTATCAGTTGATGAAAGTATCGGAGCATAATCCAAGTTATAATCGCTTGAAAGGTGAACCGCACTATTTTGTTTATACACCTGAACTTGCACGTGCTTCCAAACCGTATTCATACGATTGCCATGGGAATGCTCCTTTTGCGGCAGAAATAATTAACACAAATGAAATGAAAGTGATAGCCAAAATGATTACTCATGATATGAATACCGAAGAATTTGGCTATTTCAATCCCGCAAGTGTGCTTGCTCATGACAGAGTTGCACATCCTTTTGCAAACCATGTTGCAAATATGTCTGCTCATGGGGATGAGGAAGTAAACGGTTTAAAAATACATATAGTAGAACACAATTCAGGCAGAAATTATCAGGGGTTGACATCCGATCCGTTTGAATTTCTTCGTCTTGTCGGGGATGAAACTGATGCTGCTGCTCTGAAAAAACACCCGCAGTTCCCGACGTTGCTGAAGGTTCAGAAATATGGAATATTTAATGCTGATGCTCTTTCAAAAAGAGAACGTGATATTGCGTGGTCGGTATTGGAACCTGCGCTTCGTCCGTTCAGAGACGGTTCGGGAACTTATAATGTTCTTAAAACAGGTATAGCAGGAGTTAAAACAAATCCTGATAATGTGTCATTGGGTACTGTTTCTTATACTTTTGATTCGGAAATGAAAAGTCACGAAACTCCGAATGCTGCTCCGTTTTTGACCGATGATTTTGCGAGTATTGAAACAAAATCAGTTTTGAACGGTTCAACTCCGGCAAATTTGAAACTTGATAATCCGAATGCGGTTTTCGGACAGGGTGATAACGGTTTAACCGCAGCAAAAGACGGATTTACGACCTTTAAATATGACGGTAATAATATTGATGAAATTGTAAAAATTCGTCAGAAAAATGCACAGTGGTTTACAAATCTTGTGTATAATGCGTATTCAAGCGGACATGAAAGTTTAAGACAAGTATTTTTTAATAAGAAACAACTGTCAGAAGGACAGAATGTTTACGGGTACCTCAAACCCATGAAAGAGGATGACATTCTTGTAATGGGCTGGGGCCGTCCCGATGAACAAAAAGGTTATAATATTACTCTTGACGGTTTTAAGAAATTTCTTGAAAGAAAAGATATATCAGATGATGTAAAAATGAGATTTCGTCTTGCTGTCGGTGCGGGCAAGTGGAATGAGGATGCCAAGGATTTTAAGTCCATTAAAAGGCTTGTAAAAGAAATCAGTGAAATGGACGGCGGAAAATATAACGGTCTTGTTATGTATGTTGACGGATATTTCCCGAATCGCCTTGTCGGGTGTGCTCAGTATGGTATGTTTACCTCACGTCGTGAAATGTGCGGAATAACTCCTCTTGAATGTAAGGCGGCCGGAGTTCCATACGGTACGACGGGTTCAGGTCCTGCTGATTACACAAATGATTCTAACGGATTTTTGACAAAATCGGTTGAAGGCAAGCCGGAACGCTACGGTTTGACCTGGAATAATACTGCAGATGAAATCGATGATGCCCGTTGCAGTGCGGCAGCAGACGAAATTTCGGAAGTTTATGTAAAAATGGCGGATGAGCATACGAATTTCCCGAACAGATATTTGGCAAAATGTAAGAAAAATATCGAAGAAAAAATTGACTGGCACGAAAACGCCGAATATAACCACGGTAAATCAGCCAACCAACTCTATATGGATGATATCTTTGAAATGGATAAGGGTTGGGAAGCTCGCAGCAAACGTAAAATGAGACCTTTAATGCAGGCGTACGGTGATTTTGTTGACAAAGGTGAGGAAATCTTGCAACAGAGTGCAAAATCAAAACCGTTAAAGATAATCTTTGCAATTGTCGGTGCGGCAGCCGTTATAACAGGCGGTTATCTGTTCTATCAAAACAGAAAAACAAAACAAGCAACCGAAAACAAAGTTGATAAAGTTGCATAATATTATCCTGTTGCATTTGGAAAATTTTTAAACTATACTGATGTTTAAAAACAGGAGGATAATATGTTAGAACGTATTGAAAAATTACAAATTGCAATTTTAGGTTTATTACTCGCTTTTGGTTTGATTTTTGCGGTTAAATCAGGCGTTGCACCGTTTAAACAAAATTCCGTAACCGTCACAGGCTCGGCTTATGAAATTGTAACATCAGATTCCGGAACTTTGGAAATTACATTAGATGTAAAAAGACCGACAAAGGCACTTGCTTATGCGGCAGCAAGAGAACAATTGCCAAAAATTAAAGAATATCTTTCCTCAAAAGGAATTGATGTTAAGAAAAATATTGATGTGAAAGCACCTTACGGATATTACTCCTATAAAAGTTATGCAAACGGCGTAAGTTCAAATGAAACAGATCATTTTAATCTTTCACAGCAGATAGCAATAAAATCAGATGATGTTGAAAAAATCAAAGATATTTCATTGGATATTACAACCCTTTCGGATAAAGGAATTGATTTGGATGTAAATTCCACAAATTATTCATATTCAAAACTCGCTGATTTGAAAGTCGATTTGCTGAAAAAAGCGACAAAAGATGCTAAACAAAGAGCTTCTGCAATGTTGAAATCAACAAATAATAATGTAGGAAAAATTCAGTCTGTAAGAATGGGTGTTTTCCAGATTACACCGGTTGATTCAACTGATGTTTCAGATATGGGTATAAGTGATACTTCAACTATTGAAAAGAAAATTACGGCAGTATCAAACGTAACTTTCCAGATAAAATAGTTGTTCGATTAAATATAAAATAAGGTCAGGCAGAGGTTGTCTGACCTTATTTGTGTTATATTGTAGGTATGGGAAGAATAATAGGCATAACTGATATACACGGAGAATATGAAAAACTCTGTGCGCTTTTGGATAATATAAATCCTCAAAGCGAGGATACAATTGTTTTTATGGGTGATTATATTGACAGGGGCAAAAAATCACGCCAAGTCGTTGACAAAGTAATTGATATGCAAAATGTCTGCAATTGTGTTTATTTAATCGGTTCGCACGAATATGCCATGCTTCACGCAAAAACTGATGATTATTATAAATATTTGTTTTGGAATTACGGCGGAGATGCGACCGCAGACAGTTACGGCGGTTTTGATAATATAATGAAAGTTCATGGAAAATTTTTTAATTCACTGAAATTATATCATATAATCGGGAATTATTTGTTTGTGCATGCAGGTGTCAGGAGCGGAATACCGCTTGAGCAACAGGACGAAGTTGATATGGTTTATCTGAGGGGGAATTTTTATAATTGTGAACATGATTTTCCTTATAAGATAATTTTCGGTCATACCGAGTTTGATAAACCGCAGGTTTGGAAAGATAAAATCTGCATTGATACCGGCTGCGGAAAGTATAAAAATTCTCCGTTAACTGCAATAATAATAGACGATGGGGATGAAAGTTTTCTAAATTCTGACGGGGAAAAATATAAATCATAGCAAAATTTTCTTTTAGATGTTTTATATTTTGTATGGAAGTCAAAAAAATATATTTGGGTGTAAATAATAATTCGGGAGTTCAGCCCTGTTTTAACGGCGGAATAAGGTTTTATACCCTTGCAGATTTAATAAAAGGACATGAAGATGAATTTGTAAAGGGAGCAAATGATATATTGGACGAGGGTGAAGAAGTTTTAGAAACTCTGATTAAACCTGATATGAAATCAAAATTCGATGCTGCGGCAAGGTTGTATGAGGAATTTCAACGGGAAAATGAAGCAATTTTTATGTCTAATGTCGCAAAAAATTGCAAAAATATAGTAAAACAATTTCTTGAATTACCAACCTATACCAAGAGCATACTCCCGTTTGTTTATGATAAAAAGTTGTCGGAATTAAAATATCTTTTTGATTTGGCAAAAAGAGCGGACGTAAGCGGGGAAATGAGAATACCGGGTGTAACCTTCCCGTATTTTTCGGAAATACCCGTTTACAGATTAAAAATGCTTGAACCTATTATTCTGTCCAAAAATGATATGGGGTTATGGAATTACAGCCCGAGTTTTATCTTGCATTTAGACAAAGATTATGATGACAGACAAATTGAGATTATGTCAAAACTTGCGATGTATAAAGTAAACGGTATGAACCTCAGAACAATTGCGGAAAATCCGTATATTAACCATGATAAGACGATAGAGAAAGCGGCTTCATTAAATGAATTGTACGGGGAGAAATTAAGAGAGATTGAGTTTCTGAGTAATCGTAACTGCGAGAATTTTTTAAGTGCGGATATTCAATTACCTCACAGAGATGATAAACCTGACTATTTTAATTTTGAAAGAGTTTTTGCACTGCTGGATGAAGATGTAAATCCCGTAAACGGCAAAAACAAAAAATCATATATAGACAGGTATGTAAATGATATTTATCAAAATTTGGAAAAAAGGTTATGCGTATTTACGCAGGAAGATTTGAACAAGGCGATTGCTCAGGTTTCGCATAATATTCCCGAAGCGTCAGAACTTGCAATATTAACAGTTATGCAAAGGTTGACTCAATTTGCGGATTATTCGGCATTAAAGCCGTTATCTGCCGCATTAAAAGAAGCGGGGGTAGAGCGAATGACCTCTTCCGGCGGGATTAATCCTTTTATTTCTTATCTTCAAAAAACAAAGGGGTTATTTGGACTCAGTGATGATATGTATAGTGTTTCAAAAGCCGTATTTGTTACTGAAGATGACTTGAACGATAAAAGTTTTAATGTCTTGCTGAGGAAGGCAAAAGATTATGACAATTTGTTGTTTATAAATCTTGAGGGCTGGTCGCAGGGGGTAAACTTACTGTCTGACGGTAAAAATTTGGCTGAGTGCAGCGAAAAAGTATTAAAGAAAACATATAAAGTTCTTTCAAAAAATCCTGAATACACCTTTGATGACGCCCTAGACCACGTTTTAAACCGTTCAGTTGAATCAAGATTAAAAGATGCGGGAGTGAATTTTAAAACGATTCGCATAGAGGATGCTGCAACAAAATCAGCCGTGCTGAAACAGATGCGTCCAATAATGCCGACTGAGAGTCTGTTGAAATCTACAATTGAATCTGTAGCATTACATTTTGCACACGATAATAAAAGCAGGTTTAATAAGTTGTGTGTTAAAATTGCAAAGTATTATGATGATAATCTTTTGCCGTTATCTAAACAGTCAATAATTGAAAATTTAAAACAAATTCACGGCAAAATTAATGAGTACTTAACGGAGAAGAATCTCTCTGAGGATAATCTGTATTATGTTTTGCCGGAAAAGACTGCGGAGTGGTATAAGAGTTTTGATTTGATAAACAGTATGTATGCAAAACTTTATAATATACCCAAGAAGAAATTTATAAGACCGGCAGGTGTGGATGAAATTAACGCCTATCCTAAGGATGCGGTTTTTGTTGTTCTGGACGATGTTGTCGGTACGGGCTCTTCCATGAGTGAGGTTGTCAGTTATTATAACAGCGCAGGCAGATTAGATGCGGATAAGCATATATTGTTTTGTCCTGTTGCGGCAACGAAAGGCGGTTTGGATTATTTAGGCGAAATTATTTATAATTCGGGACGTTTGGGTAAAGACGAAATTATTAATCTTCCGCAAATGACCAAAGATTATCAATACACGGTGGAAGATTTTATAGGGAACGGACGAAATAAGTTAGAAAAAGAGGTTTTCGGATTAAAGGGACATGGTGTCTATGGCATGTCAGTTTCTTTGCCATATATGACGCCTGATAATAATTCGGAATTGGCGTCTTATATAACCAAGTTTTTTATACCCGATACAAACTGTATAAAAACGAAAACTAAATTGTTACCCGTAATAGAGAGGGAAACATATTTTTATAATATTTTCGGGTGTGATGAACAGCATGTTTTAAAAGATGCCAAAAGGGTTTATACTCCAAAGAGGAAAAACCCCGTAATTGAGTACATGAAAGAATGCTGGAATAAAATTTTCGGATAAATTTATATTAAAGAATACTGTTGACAACATAATGTGTTCTTGATAATATTCAAAAGGAAATATGAATAGCGTATATGCGCTTGTAGCTCAGCAGGTAGAGCACTCCCCTTTTAAGGGATAGGTCGCGCGTTCGAATCGCGCCAAGCGCATAAAACAGGAGATAGGTTTAACTAATCTCCTGTTTTATTGTTTTGCAGCGATTTGAACGTCAATTTGCGTTCGGCGGGGAGCGAGCAGAGGGCGAAGCCTATTTTGTTAGTGGTATAGCCACTAAAACAAAATGCGAAGCCCCGTTTAAAGCGAGCGACCCAAGACAATCGCGCCAAGCGCAAAATAAAAGAGGACTTATGTCCTCTTTTATTTTTATATTTGTAAATGTAAGAATGTTGTTTTTCTCTCTTGATATAACAAAATCTCTTATGATATATTATGAATGTATTAGGTTTGGAGTTTTTGTTTATGAAAATTAAGTATATCGTTGTAACAGTTATAACAATGCTTGTATTTGGGCTTTTGGCAGGGTATTATTATTCGCAAAACCGCTCAGATAATTTAGAACCGGCAGATACAACGGTTGTTCAGACAGAAACGGCAGAGGATGTTCCGCCGGAAAAACCTTCTGAAAAGAAACCTAAAAAGCAGAAGAAATTATCCTTGGATGAAAAATACTATGAAACCTATATAAAAAAGGCAAATGATGCTTTTTTATCAAAAGCTGTTGCCGGTAAGAACAATGATTCCGAATTTTATTCACTTATAAAAACATATTACAAAACTACCGAAAAAATTAATGAAGATCTTTTTGAAAAGAATAATTATGACGATATTCCGGATAAAGATTACCGTAATTGCTGGGTAAAGGTTTTGGCATCGGAAGGCGCTCCGTATTACGTCTTAAACTATTCGTATCTGGCAAATAAATATGAACCGTATATCTCTCAAACATACAGGGACTGGCTTATATTTCAGGGAAAAACAGTTCATATTGTTGAAGATGCTGGCTTAACCGTTACCCCGGATAAATTGCGCGAATATATAATTTATCTTGAAAAATTTACCAAGAAAAATCCTGATTTTGTTGCGCTTGAGGATGTTAAGAATATGAATTTTGCATTTGTGAATATGTATTTGGCAGGACTTGATAATACTCCGGTTTTTGACTGGGCATCAAATACTATGAATCCCGAATTTAAAGCATCTTATGAAAAATTTTTAAAATCAAATACGGATTCCCAATATTATCCTACTGTTAAAATTATGTATGAACAGGCTGAAAAGTACAGATTTGTCAATACTCAGAAGTTTGAACACTGGATGATTAACGAATTTATCCCGAAATATTTAAGGTAATCTTTTATTCGTTCAAGATATACTTTTTTGCACAGTCAAACATTTTTTCAACGAGTTGTGAATTTGCACTCAGATTCATTCCTGCGGTTTCAAGAGTCTGTTTCATCCTGTCTTCCCAGATGTTATAGATGTCTTTGTTGTCAAGTTCAAGTGTCTGCCCTATCATTTTTAACTCTTTAAAATCAACAGGCAGAGGGTATGCCCCTCTTAACATATCAACGATTTCAATTCTTTTCTTTCTTGGAAATGATTTCAGAAATGTAACTATGCTAATCTTTTTGTCTTTTATTATGCTTTTTAAAAGTTCAATGCTCTCATCCTGCAAAATCGGCTCTTGCGGAATCTTGTACTCCTCAAATTCCTCAGGCTTAATATTCATTACCGTTGCAATTCTTTCTAATGTGGTACTTCTTGTTGAAAACGGTACACTTTCATCTATCAGATTATAAACATAAGACAGCGTAACACCTATCATTTCTGCAAAATCCTTTTTGTGTAATGTTTGTTTATCACTTTCTCTCGAGCCTGGCTATGGAAAAGATACTTCTCTGTTCCATTCTATC
>CAMHMW010000064.1 GCA_946186335.1 uncultured Candidatus Melainabacteria bacterium | reverse complement strand
TTAAAATTTGTATAGAAGGGGAAATTATGGAATTTATTTTATATATTATTTATCTTTATGTGATTATTTATACGTTCTATATGCTGATTTTGGCATTGAGAAACCTTAAAGATAAACCGTTTTATCTGGAACGTAAATATTCAAAATTTGATGATTATAAAACGACTTTCGGAGTTATAATATACACTCATAATCACAAGGATTGTCTGGCTAATCTGGTTAACCAGTTAAAAATGCAGGATTATCCGCTTTCAAATTTTAAGGTTTATGCAATTCTTGATGATTGTAATGACGGTTCCGAAAAACTTTTTGAAAACGATAATTTTGTCCATGTCCTGAATATTCAGGATGTCGGAACTTTGGGTAAAAATAAATCTATATCCATGCTTCTGGAAGAATTAAAAAAAGACGAAACCATTGAAACATATATTTTTATAGACGGTATAAGAAGTATTGACAGCAATTTCCTGACACTTGTCAATGCTGCACTCACAAGGGCTGATGCCTTAACGGGAGAAGTTAATATTAACAGAGAAAACCTTGATATTATTGATAAAATCAAGGCTGTTCGTAAAAAATATCAGGCTAACTTTTTTAAACAGGCAAGAACTCTGTTAGGGCTTGCAACTCAGATTGATTCGGGGTTGTTTATCCTTAAAAAATCAGTACTTGAAGATACAGATGGCATAAATTTTAACGATACAAATGATGAGTTAGAATTTAGTCTGTTGCTTTCACAAACCGGTCATAAGTGTGTGTTTAACCCGAATATCCAGTCTTATGTGCACGGACAGGATTTGTCTTTCAAAAAGCCCAGAATTACCAAGAGGTTTAATCTTTTAAAAACTAATTTTAAAAACCTGAAAACAATAAATTTAGCATTTATTGAACACATCTGTTCGTTATTAAATCCGAATGTATGGTTTTTAATTGCGGCTTATGCACTTTTGATTTTTTATTCGTATCATTATGATTTTGCTGTAAAATGCAGTACGGTTGTATTTACGGCATCAGTTCTTTTGGCGGTGTTTGGCATAAGTTTAATCAATGCAAAACTGAGTAACAAAGAAATTATTATGTTACTGTTTTATCCGCTTTATTCAATTTGTCATATTATAAAGAACTTCCCGCCGATTCGTAATTTGCTGAAAAAAATCGGTGCAAATTCCGATAGAGATGCCGATAAATTGACTGTTGATGTTTTTGTTCAGACAAAACACGGCGACAGGGGTTGTAAACTGGAATTTATTTCAACAGAGAATGATTTGTGTAAAATTCGTTTTATTTATAAGAATAAAAAATATACAACCTCAACCCACCTCAGAATGATAGATGCTTTACAACAGTTGAAATCTAAAATGGATGATTACGGTTTGGTATTGAAGATTTGCAGTTGTTGTAAATATTATACATCTTCAATTGACGGAAGTAAAAATATGTTAAAAGGTGAATGTAACAATGATTTTCCGAGTCCTTTGCTGAGAGAAACTAAGGCAACCGCAATTTGGAATACGTGTAATTCGTTTGAACCTGCGGAAGTTAACAGCCTTGTTGAAGAATTAGCAATGGAAGTTGAAAATAATCAGGATTAATTTGAAACATATCGGAATTGGAGAGTATAATCTTAGTATGAAAAGAATATTTAGTTTGTTATTATCTTTAATTTTGATTATATCATTTTCAGGTCTTGGTTTTTCAGCAGAGCCGTTAAAGGGTTCTGTCACCGAGACTAATCAGTATAAGCAGTTTGAGGAAGAACTTTTTACCGGTAAAATTGAAACGCTGGACAAAAAAGAAGTTATCCACATGACGGTTTCACAAGTGTTGGATTCTTCAATTTCGATTGAAGGGGATGAATTTTTTGCGGAAGTTACAGATGATGTATACAGCAACAAAGGTATTGTCATTCCCAAAGGTACTCACGCTCACGGAAAACTTACGAATACAACCGCACCGGGTCGTTTGGGTAAAGAGGCTACAATGGAATTGAGTTTTGACTATCTTGTAACTCCTGACGGACGTGAAATTCCGATAGAAGGAAGTATGACAACAAAACTTCATCCTGTTGCGGCGGGTGCAAAGGTTGTGGCGCAGGATGTCGGTATGACGGTTGCGGGTGGTGCTGTTGGCGGTTTGATGGCACTAAACTGGCTCGGTATTGAAGCGGCTATCGCATCTCAGGGTTATACTCTTGCCGGCGGTGCTGCAATAGGCGGAGTTGCAGGGCTTGGAATTGCTCTGTTGAGAAAGGGCAACCATGTGTTAATTGCTCCGGGGGATGAAATTAAAGTCCGTATCGGAACACCGATTGATTTGCCTGTTTACAAAGAAGAAGCGCTAAAACAGGAGGAAATTCTTTATGACGGTCTGAAAATAAGTATAAATGACGTAAAGCACGAAGAAGACCCGTTTGGAGAATTAAATACAATTACTCTTTCCGTATTGATTTCAAATATGTCGGATAAAACTCTTTCGGGTTTTGATATGGCGCTTGTGAATGATTACAATGCAAAGTTCAGTCCGTCAATTTTCGGAAATACAAAACTTATGTTCCGTCAGATAAGACCTGGGGAAAAGATAGCAACGGATGTGTCTTTTGCTGTGGATAACGTGAACCGCAAATTTTGGCTTACTTTTTATGACAGAAAAAACAGCAAGGTTATTACAAAGGTTTCGGTGGATAATGCGTACAGAAAAATTCCCGAAAAGAGCCGTATAAAAAATGCAAAGGTAAGGACAAAGAAACGCAGTTACAAAAAAGACGATGATTTTATGGAATTGGATTTTTAAATATGGACGTAAAAAAAGTTTCGGTTAACCGGAGTTTTGAAGGGAATGTATTTGTTAAAAATAAAATAAGTACGGCTCAGAATTATCTTTTCAGCCGTCACAAACCTGTTTTGGAGCAGATGATTAAGGATTTGCCGTTTGATTTGTTTGTGGAACAGAGCAAAAGCCGAAAAACAATTTCTCTGAGGGCAAATGTAGAAAAGGCAAATTCCTATATTGTCCGCAAAAATGAACAAAATTTTGTGGAAGCCGCAAATATGGCGATTTCTGACGGAATGCAAAAATCAGAATTATATCAGATGCAGTTGAAGGTTAGCAAGGTTTTTGAACAGCAAAGACTGCTTATGGTATATGTAAATATTGGAAAGTTCAAAGAGGCAAGAGAGGCAGAAAAAGAGTTTGCAAAAGTTGCGGTTGAAAATTTTGACGCATATAAACTTATTCCGCTCCTGAAATTCAGAAATGTGCCTCGTGATATTGCGGAAATGTCCAGAAAAAATTGCCGCAAGTATTTTTTTTACAGGTTATTTTCTCCAAAAACCAAGGATGAAAGAACTTTTGCAAAAATGAAAAAAGAATTTGAAAAACAATTAAAAGCGGAAGGTAATGAAAGAAAGGTTCAAATTATTGATTTTCCGCCGATGTATTATTAATGTGGGTTACTAAATAATTATAAGGAGTACGTTAAGTATGGCTACAAGTTTTCAACCGGACAGTAAAGGAGTAATTACAGGTACATCAGATGATGATAAAATAACGTGGGCTGCTTCGTGGAAGAAAGCCCTGACAGTAAATGCCGAAGACGGAAATGATTTCATGGATTTCAGAAAAAGCGGTTACAAAAACAACAAGCTTAACGGCGGAAACGGTAACGACACAATATACGGCGGAACAAATGTTGATATCATTCACGGGGATAACGGAAACGATAAAATATACGGTAAAGACGGGAATGATAAATTGTTCGGAGATGCGGGAAATGATACTATATACGGTGGTTACGGTAATGATATAATATACGGCAATGCCGGAAATGACGCATTATACGGACAGGCGGGCAATAATAAATTCGGGTTTAAATCCGGTGATAAAAAAGATTATGTATATTCGGGAAAAGGTAGTGATACGCTTGTTTTTAGTCAGGTGCATTTCAGTAAATTATATTTCAAAAAAAGCGGAAATAATCTTGTTATAACAGGTTACGGTACGGCTTCGGACAAAGTAATTGTTGTTGATTATTACAAATCAACTTCCGTAAAAAACATTAAAACAAAAGATAAAACTCTATCGATAGAAAGGGCAATTACAGAGTCTGCCGCAATTCACAAGGGCGAAATTAACGGGAAACACATAATCGGAACAAACGGAAATGATACATTAAAAGGTACGGACAGGAATGATATCATACACGGAAAATTAGGTTCCGATATAATATACGGGTATGCCGGAAATGATATCATTGATTCTTTTATTGATACTAATATGGATGGCGGTGACGGAAACGATTATCTGTCCGTAAAATACGGCTTTTCCACTCTTTCCGGCGGGGCAGGTAATGATACCATCTGGGCTTACGAATGTCACAATGAAGTATATGGCGGGGCAGGTAATGATTCAATTGAATGCGGATATGCTTCTTATATTGATGGTGGTGCGGGAAATGATACAATTCATATTTTCGGGGAGGCGCCGGAACAGTCAGAAGTCTATGGTGGCAAAGGTAATGACAGTATAATTGTTGATACTGACCATAGTTTTGTCTATGGTGGTTCTGACAGTGACAATGTGTATTCGGGTAATGATACCATAACAATAAAAGACGGTGCCGAACATAACAGTATTTATGCGGAGGATGGTAATAATACCATAGATGTCAGAGGAAATAACAATGTTGTTTTTGCATCTGACGGAAAAAATACAATCAGTATATACAGCGGTTACAATTCCCTGAGTCTGGGCAGCGGGGATAATACCATAAACCTTAACAGTTCAACTTCATATAAAATCTATAATAATAATATTACAACACAGGGCGGTAATAATACCATATCTCTTGTGGGTTCGTATTTTAAGAATAATACGATAGATTTAGGTGCAGGAAATATATCGCTGGGCTTATCAAATTCGAGTGTAATTTCATCAAGCAGCGGTAATGTTATAAAACAGAAAGGTGCTGTTGTATCTGATGATTTGATTGCAAACAAAAATGATTATAATTGCCTTGTATTTCTTGGTAACGGGGATGATACCATAAATATAAAGGGAATAAATAATATTGTAAATGCAGGCAACGGCAGTAATACCATTACAATAGACAGTAATTATTATTCCGATAACAATATTGTTTACGGCGGAACAGGAAATGATACGTATAATGTGACTTTCGGATATACAAAACACCGTAATACCATAAGTGACGTCTCAGGCAGCAGCGATTCGGTTATTTTCGGCAATACCTACTGTTATAAATCAAGTATGGCTTTTTATATCAATGTTCATAATGACGAAGATAAAACTTATGACAGCGATATGATAATATACAACACATCAAGAAAAGATCTGTTAACAATTAAAGATTATATGGGTAACGGTAAAATTGAAACCATAAAGTCTTATGATGATTACAGAATTGATGACACCAAAATTGCGGGAATTTTGCAGGAGGTCGGAACTTGGCTTTCCGAAACCACATACACAGATGTTCAGGATGTAATAGATACGGCTGTAACGGCGGATGTTAATGCTGTAATTGCAAAGTTCAATACCGCATGGGTTAAACCGTAAGCCTGCACAATAGACTTATAATCCGACATAACTCTCGCCGGAATAATAAATAGATTACTTTGTAAAGATTTATTACTCCCTATTGAATTATATAAATTTTGTATTACAATTATAGTAATAATAGGAGGAAAAAATGGTCTGTGGATCTCTGGAAATCGAAATTTTAAACACTTTTTGGAATTTGAACTCAATTAATGAGGACAAAGATATTTCAATTCAGGATGTTGTTGACGAGTTATCTGCTAATGGTCTTGAAAGAGCTTATACCACAATCAAAACGGTTATGGACAGACTTGTAACAAAAAGCATTCTTGTTCGTTACAAGGTTGGTAAAAAATTCTTCTATAAAGTCACAATGGATAAAAGAGAGATGGCTTTGGATATGATGAAAGAATTTACCGATAATTTCTTTGACGGAAATTATACTGAGATGGTTCGTTTTGTTGAAAAAGAAACCGATGAGCTTTTAGTAAGATAATTATGTCCGACTACGTTGAAGACAGAAAATCGGTTGCAAACATATTGCGCAGCGTTGTGCTGGGCAGATGTTCGGTGCGTCAGGCGATGCTTTTGTATCCGAAAGATACAGAGGACGAAAGCCTTATTGCGGCATATCATGCCCTTATTCACTTTGAGGCGGACGAAGATTTGCGTGCAAGAGATGTTATGTACCGTGAAGAACAGGATGATTATATGGAATTTCTCTCCCAAATACTTGAAAAAGGGGAGAGTTTGCCCGAAAATATTATTGAGAACTATAAAAAATATCACGAAACTGCACCGATATTACATAAAAGTAATCCGCAGGGGTTTTTCAAGAGTTTTTTTAAAAATTTGACAATAGGTTTCAGAAAGGAAGATAAATGAAAAAATTATTAACAACACTTTGTATTCTTGCTGCTTTTTGGGCAATTTGTACAAGCGCAACCGCATGCCGTTTATTTAAAAACAATTCCCAAATTGCATCTGAGGAGGTTTCACAAATGGATATTTTGCCAGTTCCTGATACTGTAGAAAAAGTAAAAGATATAGACCTTTTGCCGACAATGAACAGTGAGAGCAAATCTCCGAACAGAATTTGGGTAGGAACTTTTCAGATTGTATGGAATGAAGTTGTTGATAATCTGATTAAATCTCCGATAGAATTTGAATCAGGATATAACAAAACCGCAGATGATTTAAACAAAAGAGAATTTAATAAAAACGATATTAGTGATGATTCTTACTACACAACCTGGGGAATTATCAGCCCCGATTTGAAAACAAGAATTGAAAACGGGATAAAAGAAAAATTCAACGAAACAAGTGATATTTTGGGGTTGATTGATTTTACCTATGACCCGCAAAAATATATGTTTTATGCGATGTTGAAAAAAGATTTCAAATTCCTTGAACCGTTTGACAAATTACCTGACGGAAAATTCGGTGAAAATCCGAACCCTGTAAAATTTTTCGGTATCGATGCAAATTCTGACGGAAGTTTATATAAAAATGTTTCCGTACTTTTTTATAACAAACACGATGATTACGCGGTCAGTATTCACACAAAGGGTAATGATGAGGTTATTTTATACAGAACAAATGACGATAAGAAATTTAACGAGTATTATTCTGATATAACCGACAAAACGAGAGAATTTGACGGTTCTCAATTCTTCGGAAATTATGACAGGTTGAAAGTCCCCGATATAAACCTCTATCAGATGACAAGTTTTTCGGATGTTGAAGGTAAAAAAATAAAAGGGGCAGATTTCCTGATAGATCAGACTATCGAAACGGTTGATTTCAGAATGAATAATGAAGGGGTAAAATTAAAAAGTGAGGCGGCAATTGTCATGAAATGTACTTCAATGCCCGGACCAAGACCCCAGATAAGATATTTTTATTTCAATGATAACTTTGTTCTGTTCCTGATAGAAAAAGGAAAGAAAGTTCCGTATTATGCTATGAGAGTTCACGATGTAGAAATCTTAAATGCAACGGGTAAAAAAGAAAATTAAATGTGCGGGGTGATGATTATTAAAACATCGCCCCTTTTTTAATATTGATGTATAATACAGGTATGAGGAAGTTTGTATTCGGGTTAGTTTTAATACTTATATTTTCGGGCAGTTCTTCACCTGCTGCATTTTGGGATAATACCCCCGTACAAATTATGCAGGATGAAGCCCTTAACCCTGTGGAAACGACCCCGTCAAGACTTGTGAGGGTTGGTATCGGTACAAACGGTTTTAAAACTTATGAATGGGATGGCGCAACAATATATGCGACAGGGGAATACGAAGTTTATAATAACAAAACTTATATAGGTACATTTGACGGAAATAATGATGTCGTTGTTTCTATGGTCGGTAATATTTTTGTTTTAAAAGATTCGCAAGGCGAGGTCATTGAAAAAGTTTCGGGTCCGATAATTTTTAAAACAGATTTTGGATTTGTCGGGGTAAAGGGTTTAAAAAGAGCAGGTCACGATGCGGTTTATCGTGGTCAGTTGGAACTTATATCAAATAGAAACGGAAAATTCCACATAGTTAACCAGCTTGAACTTGAAGATTACCTTAAAGGGGTTGTTCCGAATGAAATGCCTGTTTCTTTCGGGTTAGAAGCCTTGAAAGCACAGGCAGTTGCAGCGAGAAATTATGTCCTGTCCCCGAGAGTGAAAGCAAATCCGAATTATGATGTTGTTGATTCTGTTGCAAGTCAGGTCTATTTCGGGGCGGATACCGAAAAGGAACTCTCAAATCGTGCGGTTAATGAAACCTCCGGTATTGTTGCAATATATGACTGGAATTTGATTTTGGCTCAGTATTCATCCACCGCCGGCGGTTATACCGAAAGTTTTGCAAATGCGTTTTCCGATCCTGTTACAAAAAAATTCCCGTCAGATGAAAAACCGTATCTTGTTGCAAAACCCGATTATGATAATACAGAACCCTTGTATGACGAGGATGCGGCATTTGAATTTTACAGCAAAAAGCATAAATCTTATGATGTAAAATCGCCCTATTACCGCTGGATACGAGAGTGGAACGGACAGGAAATTCAGGATGCCGTTCAGGCAAATATTGCATCCCAGAGTGCAACAGGATTTGTTACTCCTGCTGTAAAAAAGGGTGAAACAATAGGTTATATTCAGGAATTAAAGGTCAAAAGGCGCGGGGCTTCGGGCAAAATAATGGAACTTGAAATTGTTACCGATGATTTAACCTATACGGTACAAAAAGAACTTGTAATAAGACGGTTGCTCACAAAAGACGGTAAGGCGCTTCCGAGTGCAAATGTCGTTTTTGAACACGAATACGATGAAGACGGTAATTTAATTTATATAAAAGCATCCGGCGGCGGCTTCGGGCATGGTGTGGGTTTGAGCCAGTTTGGTGCAGGGTATATGGGAACAGAATTGCACAAATCTTTTGACGAAATTCTTAAACACTATTATTCTAACATAGCACTTGCAACCGAACCAGATTCTGTTTTCCCCTCAAAACGTGACAGCAAAAGAGTTTTTTATTCAAAGGATAAAAAAGCGAATTTGGTTATAGATAACAGCCATAAAAACCGTTATATCAATGTAAATATAAACGGAGCGGATTTTAAAGCCGAATTAGACACAACAGAAAGATACAATGTTTTGGATATTTCAGAATATCTTAAAAAGGGACTAAACGGCATAACGCTGCATTTCCCCGAAAATAAAGGTGGAATCAGATATTACGTTGAAATTTGCAGATAATTATACATAAGACCGGCCTTTATAAAAGGTCGGTCTTATGTTACTGAATATTATAAACTATTTATTCATAGCCTGAGAAACTGCAACGGCACATGCAACGGTTGCACCTACCATCGGGTTGTTACCCATACCGATAACGCCCATCATTTCAACGTGAGCAGGAACTGATGAAGAACCTG
>CAMHMW010000063.1 GCA_946186335.1 uncultured Candidatus Melainabacteria bacterium | reverse complement strand
TGAAATATAAAACAAGGGAAGCTGCCCAAGAGAATTTGGATGAAAAGCAGAACAAATATGATGAACTTCAACAGGCATTAGAAAAGGCTCAAAAGGAAAAAGAAGAAACTGCAAGGCAATTATCCGAGGCTCAAGGCAGAAAATCAGAGTTAGAAAAGAAAATTCCGAAAGAGCAACTACCGGATATTGAAACTTTAGAAAAAACTATACAGGATAAAAAAGAAAAAGTCCACGAAATGACAGATGCCGTTAATATTGTCTTTAGCAGGCACAATACGAATTTACGTATAAAATCGAATATAGAAAGAACATACAAAGAATATACACAAATTTCCGGGCAGGTGGAGATACTTGACAACCTTAACCGAACGGCAAACGGGAATTTAACAGACAAGAAGCAAAAAATAACTTTTGAAAACTACATTCTTGGAGCATTTTTTGAAGAAATAATTGTTGCCGCAAATCAAAGATTCAAAGAGATGACATCTTATCAGTTTGAATTACGTAAATCGGATGCAAGAGGCGGAAATGCACAGACGGGTCTGGATTTGGATGTGTTTGATGCATATACGGGAAAACAAAGAAATGTATCAACACTTTCGGGCGGGGAATCTTTTAAGGCGGCACTTGCTTTGTCGTTAGGTTTATCTGACATTGTTCAGCAGCAGGCGGGTGGTATTCAGATTGAAACCATGTTTATAGACGAAGGTTTTGGCTCGTTAGATCCTGAGTCGTTAGACCAGACAATGAAAATTCTGACCGAATTATCGGGAAACAACACCCTGATAGGTATAATTTCTCACGTTGAGGAATTGCGGGAAATGATTGACAGAAAAATTGTTGTCACAAAAACAAAAACCGGCTCAAAACTTGATTTGTGTACGATGTAAATTTTTGAAAAGGAATACAAAAAAGAGGCACCTGAAAGGTGCATCTTTTTTATGGAATAAGAGGCGGCTATTTATTAATTTGACGAGATTTTTTCGGGATAGGATGCAAGCATGTTAAAGTTTGGCATTTGTTCAGCGTAGCGAATTGCATCCTGTGAACAGTATGCGCTAACCTGCATTCCTACTCTTGTACCGTCTTTTGTCCAGTACTCAACATGATAAGTGTCCATCATAGTTCTAGTCCTCCTTGTTTTCTGTTGTAATTATAGTAATATTCATTTCGTCCTGCAAGTTTTCATCAACATTACTTGTTATGATAATGCCTGCATCATCATTAATAACCTCCCGTAAAACACATGCGGCGTCATATATTTCGTGTATTGTTGTATTTGGGCTGCATTTTAAATGTATAATAACATTTTGGGCATTTTTCAGAGAATTTCCCGATTGTGAATTAATTGCCGCGTTAGCAGCAACAACCGCTGGGTTCTCTCCTTTTGCCTTCCCCTCAACCAGTGATATAGAACCTGCGTTCTGTAATACTTTTTTTAAGTCATCAAATTTTGTGCAAATTATACCGGGTTTAATAATCGTATCAGAAATGCTTTGAATATATCTGAAAATAATATCGTCAACAAAGGAATATGCTTCTGCCATAGAAACTTGTCTGTCAACTGCCGTCAGCAATATGTCGTTTGAAATATCAGCAACGGCATCTGCAGATTTTCTAAGTTCTTTTATGCCGGTGTCGGCTTTGGTTTTTCTTTCTCGTCCTTCGTATGAAAATGGTCTTGTAACAACAGCAATAGTCAAAATGCCCATATCTTTGGCGATTTTGGCAATAACAGGAGTTGCCCCTGTTCCTGTTCCGCCGCCAAATCCGGCAACTATAAACACCATATCAGCACCTTTAAGTGCCTCTTTAATATCCTGTTCGGTTTCTTTGGCAGCTTTTTCTCCAATTTGAGGGTCGCCGCCTGAACCTAAACCTTTAGTTGTCTTTTTGCCTAATTGAAGTTTGTTTTCACAGTCAGATGCCTCCAATAATTGAATGTCAGTATTCATTACCAAAAATTCAACTCCGGTTAAACCGTTTTTTATCATTCGGTTGATGGTATTTGTACCCGCACTGCCAACACCAATTACTTTAATTTTTGTTTTATCCGTCATAATTTACTCCTTTATATTTGCCTTATATTTTCAGTATAAATTATAACCATGTCAAAATTGGACATAGCAAGGTTTGTTAAAATATAAGTTTTATGTTTTTTTCTTTAGCAGTTTTTACAAATTCATCCCATTCTTTGGGTTGCAAAACTTTTTTCGCAAATATCGTTGCTGTTTTATTACATTCTTTAGGTGTTAAATTATAAGGTTCAGTTAGAATATTACTACTTGTATTTTCGATAAAAGTAATTAAAATATTTACTGCATCTTTATTAAAAACAGATAGAGTAAGGTCGTATTCTTCCTGCGTTAAATACGGATATTTTTCAAAAAATTGGTCTTTAGTGTATTTTTGAAATGCATAAAACATTTCAATATTTTCTATAAAATCATAAACTTTTATTTCATCCATAATTTACTCCTTTATATTCATTTGACATAACCCTATCGGGTGGTCGTTATTCTGCTTTTTGTTCAAGAATATTTTTATAAGTTTCGGAATTTCATAATCGGTTTCAGATTCTATGTTTTGGTTTAACTTTAATGCAGCTTCAAAATCTTTGTACGACTGAATAAAGTGTTTCAGTTTGTAGTTTGTAAGTCCTCTGCAATAGTAAAGAACAGAGGATTCTTCATCCATAACAATACCTTTTGACAAATCTTTCAGGGCATTTTCAAATTCTCCCAGCTGATAATTTGCACCCCCTCTTGTCAGGTATAATTGGGCATCTCCGACACCATTATTCATTTTTAAATAGGTATCAAAATCTTCAATTGCCTCTTTATTTTTTCCCGTACCAAATTTGCGATATGCGGCTTCCAGATACCAGTCCTCGTTTTCAGAATCAAGTTCTATCAGTTTTTCGCAGATTGGAAGTGCGTTTTCATCCTGCCCCAAATATACATATCTGGAATTTATAAAACGCAGATAGTATATGTCATCGGGTTCGGAAGCAAGGATTTTGCGCAAATCCTTAATGTCATCCTGCGCCTGTTTTTCGTTAAAAATACTGTCTATATAACTGTCATCATTAACGACTTTTCCGGATGCAAAATTTGTGATAGCCATCTCTCTTTTAAGAATATCTGCTCTGGCAGTAATTCTTAAATAGTAATTATCCGCACTTGGATTTACTTTCACTGCATCGTTAAAATGTTTCATTGCACCTTTTTTGCCCATCTGAATCATTATAAATCCGAGTTCTATCATTGCATTGTCAAATTCCGGATTAAGTTCAATTGCCTTTTTAAAATCTTTTTCGGCTTTTTCCAACTGTTCCATTCTTTTATATAAAATTCCTCTGCGGAAATACGCTCTGGTGCAATCCGGAGCAAATTCAATGGCAGAATTGAAATCTGCCAGTGCCAAATCAAACATACCCAGTTCCGTATAACTGTTTCCGCGGAAAATATATTTGTTTTCCGTAGGTTTTAATTCAATTCCTTTTGTGAGTGTAACAACGGAATCTTTATATCTATCCGCCCAGTATTCAAATCTGCCTTTGTCATAATAAAAATATGAAATTTTCGGCTTAATTTCAATAGCTTTGTTTATATCAACAATGGCATCTTCAAGTTTATCCATATTGCAGTATGACCAGCTTCTGTCGTAATAATGATCGGCATCATCCGGTTCTTGTTCTATTGCATGCGAAAAATCATCAGCGGCGGTATCGTATTCGCCGAGATTATATCTTGCGTTACCTCTGAAACTATATGCCTCAGGCAATTTATTATTAATTTTTAATGCCTTGTCGCACAATGAAATAACTTCATTGTATTTTTCGTCCTGCATTTTATCTTTTGCTTTTGCGAGATAGTCAAATTCGTTCATAATATAACTCCTTTTTATATTTTATAAATTTTTTTTTACTGTCTGCAAGGTTAAATGGATTTTCCCTGATTCATATAAACAGCATAAAATATGCCTATGACAAAAATGGACACATTAAAAAATTTGTGCTATAAAAGTTTTAAAAAAGGAGTTTTGTATGGCAAGAGGTGATGATATAATTAAGATTCTGAAACTCGCAAAGAATATGCGAGAAAGTACAACAGGTTATTCTATCGATGATATCCAATATGAATGTGGTGTATCAAGAAGAACCGCAATGAGAACAAAAGATCTTATTTCAAAAGTTTTTGAGGTGGAGGAAGTTCCGAATTATAATTCAAAAATTAAAAGGTGGCGGCTTAAAAGAGGAACTATCGACAGAATTTCCGCATTCACAAAAGATGAAATTGCGACACTGGAAGAATGTCAGGAATATATGAACAACCAAAACTGCACAAACAGATGTGACCTGCTGCCTGATATTATTCAGAAAATGAAATTCACAGCCGCAGGCGGGATACAAAACGATGTGGATGCATTGCTGGAATTGCAGGGTTATGCGGTACATCAGGCGCCTAAAATCAAACTTGATAAAAACATTCTGGAAAAAATTTCCGAGGCACTTTTGGCTGAAAAATATCTGACTTTCAGGTACAAAAATAAAAAAGGGGAGGAAAAGTACAGAAAAGTTGCCCCTTATGCCGTCATTTACAGTGAATATACTTACCTCGTTGCAAAAGATGAGGGTGGTTCTGTTTATAAACATTTCCTTTTATATAAAATGCAGAATGTTTATGTTACAAACGATTATTTTGAAAAGGATGAAACTTTTAACTTGCAGGAGCATCTTTCAAAAGCTTTCGGTGCTTTTCAGGATTCAAAGCCGATGAAAATAAAATTACTGTTTTCAAAAAATGTTAAAGACATTATCGAAAATTACAGTCTGCATCCGAATCAGAAAATAATTCCGAATGATGACGGCACAACAATCGTAACTTTTGAAGCCGGCGGGGCTTATGAAATTTGCTGGTTCTTGTTCCGTTGGGGAAAAGATGTCCAAATTCTCGAACCGCAGGAATTAAAAGATACTTATAAAAAACTCTTAAGCGAAGTTCTGGAACAGATGTAATTCGGTTTTCATATACAAAATACTTATATTTTACTACGGTGACCAAATTTGTCACCGTAGTATTTTATTATGTGAAAGTGAGCAATTTAGGAATAACCAAAGGGGGTAAATCATGGCAACACATTCTCAAATCAGAGCAGAACAAAGATACGGATTAAGCGAATTTCAACCGAAAGCGGTTATGAAAGAAATTATGGCAGACCGCTGCATCCAGATTAGCGAGGATGTTGAAAGGTTTTCAAGAATTTTCTATGTCCGTTACAACAACAAATATCTGAAAGTTGTGACCGATTACAACGTTTCTTTCGTTAAAACCGTTTTACCTGATGCAAGCGATTTTAACCTGCTTGAAAAACTTATCGAAAAACTTTCAAACCTTGCGCCGCTTATTGCGTAGGGTGTATGTCCTGTTTTGACACAGGGGTAAATTATACTGAAAATATACAAAATAAAAGGAGATAATTATGCAAAACAAGAAACAAGTTTATTTACACGGTGAATGTATTATCAAAGAAATTGAATCTTTACCCAAAAATCTGACCAAAAGAGAGGATAAAAAATCGATTATGATAGCTGAATCTGAAACTGTCGGCAACGAACACAGAATTAAGGTTAAAGAAGGTGTTGAATTTTTTGAAGATGCAAACGGAACTCTTTATATGAGGAATACTACACCGACTGAGGTTTATTGTCTGCACGCAGAGCGCCACGACACAATAGAAATTCCCGAAGGTATTTGGGAAATAGATAAAGCTGTTGAGTATGATTATCTGACACAACAAATTGTCAGAGTAAGGGATTAGTATGTATATTATTATAAAAACCGAAGAACCAGAAAATGTTAGAATAAAAGTTGACGACCCGATGACACACTATTTTTGTGCCGATAATCTGAATGAAGCAAAAATGAGTCTGGAAAAACTCGAAAATATGTCTGTTCCGGAAAACCGGTCAGAGTACCGCTCAAATTCGGATTTAAAAGATCAGGAAGATTTCAACAATTATTTAAGACAGATAATTCTTGAACCAAACAAATTATCAGACACGGAAATCAGAGATTTGGGTATGGAGTGTCTTGTCTGGGCACATATGGATATTGACAAATACCGTAAATTCAGTATCGGGGTTTCATCTACTGCAATATCTTTTGTAGGAAATGATTTCAGAAGATATTGGGAAAATTTGGTTTATATAATTAACGAATATACTGAGTCAAAAAACAATATTCCGCCATGGACTGTACGTGATGATGATTTTAATCCAATTAAGGATTTAGGGTTAATTTTTCCGTTTCAGGAGGATCCTGACAGGTTATGTCATAAATCAGCCTGCGGTACATTAAATATGAGATTTTATAAACTTCTTTATTATTTTGATTTTCTTGGTATTAAAATCAGAAACCCGAGATTACAAGCATTCTGGAAGTTTTATAAGAAAACCATGAATGTTTATGCTGTTGGCTTAAAGGCGTGGTCTTGGGGTAATGACATTTGTATAGTACCAAAGCCCGATGAAATATATGTAAAAGATGATGTTACGCATTGTATTTATAACGGGGATTGCTATTGTAACGGCATAAGAGTTCCGAGATGGCTTTACAATACCACAAGGGAGAAACTGAATATCAATAAAATCAGAAGTATCAAAAATGTTGATTACAGAACAATTTTTATCAAAAAAGCGGGAATTGGAAAATTTGTTAAAAAAGGGAAAGTAATTGACAGTTGGGAAAATTATCCCGATAACGAATGGTGGGCAAAATCAGAATATAAACTAATTGATATGGCAAGTGTAATCGGTACGGAATTTAACAGAAATCCTCAAGGCGGGTACTGGTATGTTCAGGCTTTTGATTATGCCCCCTATCTTTGTATGAAAAACCAGACAACTGGCGAATATCATCTTGAAGGCGTCAGTCCGAATTGCAGAGATTTATACGATGCACTAAAAATGCGTTACAGCGGTTTAGATTTGCCTTGTTATGAAATCAAAGATATAAAATAAAACCGCAATATATGTGACCGTTTTTGTCACTGTAATAGTTTATTATAAAAATGTAAGCCAAAAAGAAAGAGGTAATAAAAATGGCAATGTATGAATTTTATTGTGAATACCGTACAAAAAGCGGTCAAAGATGCGGCGAAACCATTTATGCACGTGACAGTCTTGAAGCAAGAGAAATCATTAAAAAACGACCTGATTTTTCTTACCTGATGGATTCACCAAAGAAAATGAGTTAAAGGAGGTATAAAATGCCATTCTGGTTAGTTGTATTAGTTTTGGCACTTGCTTGCTTGGATTGTGACTGTGATTGCTGATTTGGCAGGTTGACAAAACAAAAAATTAAATAATTTTACTCATAAAGAGTGTACGAGGGACAAGCCCGATGACTACACAGCAACCATTTAAGTTTGGTGCTAAAGCTTGGATGATGAGGACTTATAAAAACGGCTCATCATCAACGATGAGCCGTTTTCTTTGTCGCCTTTATGAGATGTAGTATACAATAAAACAGGAGACAAGACGATGATTAAATTCATTTCAAAGAGTGAGTTGGGCTCTCAAAAATCCGACAAAAAGAAAACTCATTATGTAGGTACAATTTATCCGCAAATCTTTTCAAGCGACAACGGGCTTGAATTTAATGATAGTATGCCATTGGAAGCGGGTATAATCTGGCTTGGCGGGTACATGATAGACAGTAATCTTTTCCCGAAAGAAAAATGCCCGATATGCGGGAAGGAAGAAGTTTTGATACCGTATCAAACTGTCGGTTCTGTTCTTTCTGGCTGTCATACAATTAAGTTCTGGTGCTCAAATTGCGGGGAAAGATTCGTGACAAACGATTATATTGAATATTTCAGACAGATTTATAAATATATTCAAAGCAACAGGCCTGAATTTAAACCTGAGCAAAAACTGAATAACTGCACATTTGCACCTGATAATGTACAGTTTGCATAACACAAAAAGCCTCTGATTTTCAGAGGTTTTTTGAATTTTATATGGAAATAATACAAGCCGGAATTATTATATGTCGGGCAGAAAGTCCAACTTACGGTTTCCCGACTTCAAAACCATGCACAAAAGAGTGTTCGTCTTGAGTCAGAAGTACCAGATTTTCAACCGTATTATAGTAGCCGTCATTTGTGATGTGATGAACGTGATATCCGTCCCCTTCAACTTTATTCAAAAATGTGTACGCAACAAAATTGTAAACATAATCTTTTCGCAAACTTTCATCTGCAAGGGTGCAGTAACCGATTTTTTCATCCTTTTGTTTCTGAATTTTTCCTTCAAATTTAATCCTGCCGAGATTACTTACCCTGTATCTTTTGTCAGTCGGAAATTCACGCCAGATTTCCCCTTTCAGGTTGTGTTCGCAGTAATTAAAAGATGGCGATATGCTCCTTCGGGCGTCTAAATCGGTAAATAACGGCTGGTAATTGTTCAGTTTTTGTTTCAGACTATCAAGCCATAAATTGTATCCCTGTTTATAGGTTTTAATAAAATCCGATAGTTCATTTGCGGGAATGTTATCCGTGTTTTTAATTTTTTCCGTAAGTTCATCGGGTGTGAGTATTCTGTCCATAATTGCCTCCTTTTCTTTTATAATACGAGGTAATTGCGACAAAACAGGACGGATATTTTCCTGAAAAATTTAGGTATATAGTTGCCAAAATTTATATTGATTACACTTTATTAATAATCAAAAAGCCGATTTTAAATCGGCTTAAAAACGTGTGAGTAAGTTATAGTATATTTATAAGTCTTATGCGAATAAATCAGCGAACGGACCGTTGGGGTCCATAATGTGTGCTGCAACAGCGCCGTCTTCTGCAAGTTTCATTCCGGGTTGAACAACATTCTTAACCCCGTCAGTTACGCTTGCAACCTGTGCTGCTGTTACTTTGTAGTTATATCCCAAACTTGCCAAAATCTCATTTGTACTGTCAGCCAATTCTTTATCTTCCAAAGAGAATTTGCCTAACTGAACGCCATACAGGTATTGTGTGTTTTTTGTCAAAAGGTCGGTTTCATTTTCCAAACCTTTGAATGCTTCATAAACTACCGCTTCTTTTGTTTCTTCTGCTTCCTTTGCTTCCTTTGATTCTTTCGGAAGATTTTTACCGATTGTCAGGTCGTATCTGTTTAATTTATTAAACTCGATTGTCATTTTCGGTACTCCTTATCTTTTACTCACATACATATCTACGGCATGTATTTTAATAATCTTTAATTATATGGCTAATTTAAGGAGTGTTTTGTTACAAAAGTTAATATAATTTTATTTGTAAATTAGCTGTTTAGGATATTATAAAATGGTAAAAATGACCTCGCTGATAAAAGGCGAGGTCATTTTGGGTATAATATTTATTATGCAGCTTTTTGGGAATTGAAAGAGTTTAATAATTGGTATATTGCCGCCGTAGGAATATCAATTGCTGTGTGTTCAGGAATTGAAAATACTTTTAATGTTTGAGTGATTACTTGCATTTCCTCAGGGGTTATTTTGGATTTTAATACATCCAATTCTGTTTTCATTGTTTTTACTTCCGCAGCAAGTTTTTTATCATTAGGATTATTTATCATTTGAGTATATTTTTTGTAAAAT
>CAMHMW010000062.1 GCA_946186335.1 uncultured Candidatus Melainabacteria bacterium | reverse complement strand
TAATAAACCAGAGTGCATTACCTTTGGCAAAAGTTTTGTTTTTATATTTAAGTTCATAATCAGTATAAACTTTTAATTTTGATACTTCGGAAATCCAAATATTTATCTCAATTTCCTCCGACCAAAACGGCAAATCGTCCGTAAAATCAGTATTAAATTCCGCAACAACCCAGTATTGATTAGTCTTAAATAAATCGTAAGCAGCCATTCTCTTTGTTGCGGTGTATCTTGCAAAAGCATCCTGAAGATACATTATGGCAGAAATCGGTCTTAATCTGTATTCAAATAAATCCATATTATCAAGAATTACGTTATATGTTTTTTTGTATTTGTTCATATTTTCCCTCTCTAAACAAATCATACCATAAACAACTTTAAACAATATATTAAAAATTTGACCGAATTTCTAATAATTGTACAATAAAATAGATGGAAATCTCTTTTGACAAATATTCTTTAATTATTGACGGAAAGCGTGTTTTTATCAAAAGCGGGGCTTTTCATTATTTTCGTTCCCCCGGAGAAAAAATTGCACAGGATCGTTTCAGAAAGATGAAAGCGGGCGGATATAATGCCGTTGATATTTATTTTAACTGGAACTATCACAGTCAAAAACAAGGGGAATACGATTTCAGCGGAATTAAAGACGTAAGAAAAGTTTTAAAAGCAGCAAAAGATGCAGGTTTATATATTATTGCCCGCCCCGGGCCTTTTATTAATGCTGAAGTTAATGCGGGCGGTTTACCCTTTTGGCTTTTACAAAAAGAAGATGTAATTCCAAGAAACAGAATCGGAACGGAGTATAAATATTCTCCACGATATATGGAATATATTGCCGAATGGTATGACCATATTATTCCCATAATTAAAGAATTTGATAACGTAATTCTTTTCCAGATAGAAAACGAATACGCGACAGACACAATGGAAGAAGATTATATGCGTGAACTTTATAAAATGGCACGTGACAGAGGAATTACCTGCCCGATATTCCATAATGATGCATATTTTGCGGGTTTGTGGGCAGATTGCGTTGATATTTATGCACTTGACCTGTACCCCTATATTAACCCGAACCAAAACTGGAAACAGGATAATTTCTGTTTTGACACTCTTGATAATGTGGAAGAAATCTTCCGGGGGGCAAAAGAAGATTCACCGCCGTTTGTTGCGGAAATGCAGGCAGGCTGGTTTGACAAATGGGACGGACAGGGGTATAAGCACCTGAGAGAAGCCCTCGGAGATGAACATATTAACATAATGACAAAAACCGCACTTTCACAAGGAGTAACTCTGTTTAATCATTATATGGCAGCAGGGGGTACAAACTGGGCAGATTTGGCGTGTGACGAAGTCTATACGAGTTATGAATTTTGCGCTCCCATAGACGAATTTGGAATAATGCAAAACAATTATTTTAAAGCAAAAGAGATTAATTATTTTCTTGAGTCTTTTGATTTTACGCAAACAGAAGCCAAAGATTTTGATTTTTATCAGGAAAACATTTATGCAAAAATGCGCCACGATTTGACAAACGACTGTGACTGGCTGTTTATCCGCTACTTGACGGACGGAACGGAAGCGGCTGACATCAGTCTGCCCAACGGGAAAACTGTAAAATTAAAACCTTGTGATATGAAAATATGCCCCGTTAATTTAAAATTAAAAGGGTGCGAAATAGAATTTTCAGATGTTGAAATTTTTGCAAGACTTAAAAATGAGGACGAAGAAACCGTTTTCTTTATTGCCGATGAAAATGCAAATATTTATTTAAAAGACGGCACTGTTATATCGGGCGATAAACAGGATTATGAGCATTTGAGTTTTGGAGCAACCCAGTTTGTCTTTTTGACAAGAAAACTATCAGACCGCTCATGGCTATTGGAGGACAAGATAATTTTCAACGCTGATTATGTACTTCCAAACGGTGCGGTTGCTCTTGAAAAAAATACAGAAATTGCATATTTTGATTTGAAAAACAAATTTGCAAAAAAGACTTATGTAGTAAGGGAAGATGAAATTGTAAAAGAACCTGTTTTGGCTGAAATTACGGACATCAAATTCTGCGCACCGGAAATTGACTCAGGATATGATTATTCCGGCTGGACAAAAATAAAAGATAAAACAGATTCGCTTTCCTGCTCTCTGTTTGACGAATTTGTCTGGTACAAGGCAAAAATTCCGAATAACCTTAATACAATTACACTCAGCGCACGACATCTTTTTGCCGTATATATAAACGGAAAAGAAGTCCTGAACAGAAACAGTTATAAAATTGAAAAATTACAGGACGTACCCGAAACCATCTCAATTCCCCTAACCGAAAAGATTTTAAATAAACCCGTAAACGAACTCACGATTTTGGTGCAAAATCTTGGTTTTGACAAAGGCTTTTCCGGAGATACAAACAATCCGAGAGGGTTAGTATTTTTCCGGACCTCGCCCGAAATACCGACAGAATTTTCAGTCTGTGAAAAACTATCACTAGAACGGTGTAAGAAATACGAAAGTGAAAACCCCTATCTTACAAAAATAACATCGTATTTTGATGTTGATACGGATGAAAACGAGTTTTTTGCGAAATATGTTTCATTTAAAGACTTTGATTACAAAAGAGCGACCATCTTTTTAAACGGGGTAAAAATCGGAAGATACATTAAAAGAGCCCACGTTCAGGACAAATTTTATCTGATAAACGAATTTTTAAAACCACATAACAAACTTGAAGTCGTGATTTGGGAAAAAGACAGAAATATAAAATCGCCATGGGACTTTAAATCTGAGATAAAAAATGTTAAAATAATAATAGGCACACAAAAATTATACAAAATCTTCAAATAAACGAGGTAAAGAATGGCTATTGTTCCTGAATTTTTAATTAAACGAATTTATCAAAAGGGTTCACTGAAAAAACTCGAGGACGGAGTAAGTCTTGTTCTTAAAAATGTTTTGGGACCGGGACTTATCAGCGGTTTTAATTTTGTAAAAATAAACGATGTTTTATTTGAGCCCAAAGATGTCAAATTCATCACAAACGGAGTTGAATATTCGGGGGCTGATGTTTCGGAAGAAAATCCTGTTGTTTTTAGACTGGGACAGATAGGAACGCTTATTATGAAGGGGAAAGAATGTATTGTTGACGGGTTGAATAAAATTACAATAGAAGCAATGAACCCCGAAGCCGGTAAAGTTCAGTTATCCGTTGACGATAACAAAACTCCGTAAGCAAATGACCTTTTTACGTAATTTTGTAAATAAATTTATGGTTTACATTTAACCCTGCTTGTTGTATCATCACTGTCAGAGGTTATGTATTTATTATTCGAATTTAACCGGGGAAGCTATGAAGGATAATTTACTAAAATATATTTTTTCTGTTGACTGGAAAAGTTCAAACAGAATCATTGTTTATATACTTGGGATTAAAATAAGATTTTTGAAACCCGGGATAAAAGATGCCGGAGCGCAGTATCTAAAATACGACTGCCCGATAACAGAAATTCCGAGAGCTACAGGCACATTAAGAAAAATTCAGCTTGCAAATCTGAAAATAACCTTAATATTTAAAGAGTTGTGCAAACAAAACGGTCTTAAATACTGGCTTGATTACGGAAATGCTCTTGGGGCTGTCAGACACAAAGGTTATATTCCGTGGGATGATGATATTGATTTGGGAATGATGAGAGATGATTACGAAAAATTTATTGAACTTTTCTCAGGCGGGATACCTGAGCATGATGAATTATATCTGGATTTTTGCAACAACGGGAGAAATAAATGCTTTTTGAAAGTAAGACACAAAACTCTTACAAATATTGCGATAGACATTTTCCCGTATGATTACTATTACAAACAGACAACCTCGGATGAAAAAATTGAAATTACCAAAGAAATTGACAGGTATATGCACATAAACAGCGTAATTTTCAGAATTTTACAACCCGTATATCTTCATTCACCGAGCCTTATGAGAAAACGTTTATTCAAAATAAGAGATAAGGTTATTTTAAAAGGCAATTCACCCAAACCCGAAGAACAACCTTCAATTGTTTACGGAATGGATTATCCGCATCTTGTAAATCCGCTTTTGTATGATTATGATGTAATCTTCCCGCTTAATACAATAAATTATGAGGGATATGAATTTAGTTGCCCGAATAAGATGCATGAATTTTTAACTCAGTTATACGGTGATTATATGACGCTGCCCGAAGACTGTTATCCAAGACACGCAAACTCTGAAGGTTTTCAGGGGGAATTGGGAATGGTAATGGATGAATTTATAAAGGAATTATCAGACAAACTATAAGGACAATAAAATGGAGAAAATTAAACGAAACATACTTTTAAACCCGGGACCTGCCACAACAACAGACAGTGTTAAATATGCACAGGTTGTACCCGATATATGCCCCAGAGAAGAAGAATTTGCTTCAATAATGAGAACTCTCAGAAAAGATTTGTTAAAAGTTGTTCACGCATCTGCCGATAAATATACATCTGTTTTATTTTGCGGTTCGGGAACAATAAATATCGATATATGTTTAAATTCTCTCCTGCCCGCAAATAAAAAAGTTCTGATAGTAAATAACGGGGCATACAGTTCACGTGCGGTTGAAGTCTGTGAATATTACGGACTGCCCCACATAAATTTAAAATTTGACGTAGACAAACTGCCCGATTTGGAACTTGTTGAAAAAACACTTAAAGAAAACAGTGATATTGCACTTGTTTATACAACCCATAACGAAACAGGAACGGGAATTTTAAATCCGGTAAAAGAAATCGGGGCGTTGGCTCACAAATATAATGCGGCATTTATCGTTGACACAACCTCAACACTCGGTATGCGTCCGATTGATATTGAAGAAGATAATATTGATTTCTGCATGGCATCGGCTCAAAAGGGGCTGATGGCGATGGCAGGTTTATCTTTCATTATCGGTAACAAAGAAATTATTGAAAAATCAAAAGATTATCCGAAACGTTCATACTATTGCAACCTGTATTTGCAATATGAGTATTTTGAAAAAACGGGTGAAATGCACTTTACACCGCCTGTTCAAACTGTTTATGCAGCAGTTCAGGCACTGAAAGAATATTTTGAAGAAGGCGAAACGGCAAAATGGCAAAGACATCTGAGAACTTTTGAAGCCATACATAAAGGTCTTGCCGAGTTAGGATTTAAGAATGTTATAAAAAGAGAATGGCAGGCAGGACTTGTTGTTTCCGCAATTTATCCTGATGATAAGAACTGGGATTTCAAAAAAATTCATGATTACTGTTATGAAAGAGGGTTTACGATATATCCAGGGAAAATATCAACAACAAATACTTTCAGATTATGTTCACTGGGAACTATTGACGTCAGGGATATAGAAGATTTCTTTGTTGTATTCAGACAGGCATTAGAACATTATCAGGTAGCAATACCGGTTATTTATAAGTAATAGAGGGGAATTATATGAAAAAAGTTTATACATGCTTTTGTACGGATTTTATACACGACGGACACTTAAACATCATCAAAGAAGCCCAAAAATACGGAGAGGTTATTGTTGGTGTATTAAGTGACAAAGCGATGATTCGTTTTAACAAATTCCCTACTATATCTTTTGAAGAAAGATTTGATTTGGTTAAAAATATTAAAGGTGTTTCAAAAGTAATCGTTCAGGAAGATATTAAATACGACAAAGTGGTTGAAGAAATCAAGCCCGATTACGTAATTCACGGGGATAACTGGCTGACAGGACCTATGAAAACCATACGTGACAACGTTGCAGAACTTATGGAAAAAACGGGCGGACAGATAATTGATGTTCCTTATACCAAAAATGCAGGAATTAATTTACTTGATGAAAAATACGAATTAAGACGCGGAATGCCCGAATACAGAAGAAAAAGGCTACGTGAACTTATTAATTTAAGAGATGTTGTAAAAACAATAGAAGTTCATTCAGGTTTAACAGGTCTTATTGCAGAAAAAACCATCGTTGAAAATAACGGTGAAATTGACCAGTTTGATGCAATGTGGATTTCATCACTCTGCGATTCTACGGCAAAAGGCAAACCCGATATAGAACTTGTTGATATGACTTCCCGTTTCAGAACAATATCCGATGTAATGGAGGTAACCACAAAACCGATAATCTTTGACGGAGATACTGGCGGACTTATTGAACACTTTGTATATACAGTGAGAACTCTTGAAAGAATGGGGGTTTCTGCAGTAATAATTGAAGACAAAGTCGGATTAAAGAAAAATTCTTTATTCGGCACGGAAGTAAAACAAACTCAGGATTCTATCGAACATTTTTGCGAAAAAATTTCAACCGCCAAAAAAGTTCAGATTACTGATGACTTTATGATTATTGCAAGAATTGAAAGTCTTATACTTGAACAGGGTATGGAGGATGCACTCACAAGAGCCCGTGCTTTTGTAAAAGCGGGAGCCGACGGTATAATGATTCACTCCCGCAAAAAAGACCCTGCTGAGATTTTGGAATTTTGCGACAAATTCAGAAGCGAAAATAAGACAACTCCTATCGTTGTTGTTCCGTCATCATTTAACACAATAACCGAAGCGGAACTGGCATCTCATGGTGTTAACATAGTTATATACGCAAATCAATTAACCAGAAGTGCCTTTCCTGCAATGGAAGAAACAGCAAAAGATATATTAAAATATCACAGAGCAAAAGAAGTTGATGACAGACTTATGCCGATAAAACAAATTATATCTTTAATTGACCAAATATAGGTAAAAAAATATGACAAACGCAATACTTATGGCTTCAGGACTTGGTACAAGAATGAGACCGCTAACCGATACCGTACCGAAACCGCTTATAAAAGTCGGCGAAAAGCCGATGATAGAAACGGTTATTGAGGCTTTGTTAAAAGTAAATACGGATAAAATATATGTTGTTGCCGGATATTTGGGAGAACAGTTTAATTATCTGAAAGAAAAATATTCAAATATTGAAATTATAAAAAACACCGATTACGCAACAATAAATAATATTTCATCCGTTTATTATGCAAAAGATGTTCTGAGAAAAGGGGACTGCTATATTTGTGAAGCTGATTTGTATATATCAGATTCCGACATTTTCAAATCTACACCCGAATATTCCTGCTACTTCGGAAAATATATAGAAGGTTATTCGGATGACTGGGTTTTTGAACTGGATGAGGATAAATATATTACAAGAGTGGGAAAATTCGGGACAAATTGTTATAATATGGTCGGATTATCTTATTTTACATCCGAAGACAGTAAAATTCTCGCAGAAGCAATAGAAAATCAATATCATAAATCGGGTTTCGAAACAATGTTTTGGGATGATGTCGTAAATAACAATTTAGATAAATTAAAATTACGGATAAATCCCGTAAAATCGGAACAAATCGCAGAAATTGATACAGTAGAAGAATTAAAAATAATGAACGAGAAGGTAAAAAATGAAGGTTGAAAATTTAATTGATATAATAGGTGCAGATTTTTATACTGGAGTTCCTGATTCACAGTTAAAGCCGTTATGTAACTGGCTTATAAATAATTACGGAACAAACCCTCAGCACCACATAATTGCAGCAAATGAGGGTAATTGTTGTGCAATTGCCGCAGGATATCATCTTGCAACCGGAAAATTCCCGGTTGTATATATGCAAAACAGCGGAGAAGGAAATATTATCAACCCTGTTGCCTCATTACTGAGTACGGAAGTTTATGCAATACCTGAAATTTTTATCATCGGCTGGCGCGGAGAACCTGGAGTTCACGATGAACCGCAGCACATATATCAGGGCAAAGTTACCGTTAAACTGCTTGATGATATGGATATAGACTCTTTTGTAATAACCAGAGAAACAACAGAAGATGAATTAAAAAATGTTATGTCAAATTTCAAAAAAGTTTTGGCGGCAGGCAAAAGTGTTGCTTTTGTTGTTAAAAAAGGCGCATTATCCTATGATGAAAAAGTTGTATATTCAAACAACAACACAATGAAAAGAGAAGAAATAATTGAACATATAACGGCAGTAACGGGAAATTCCCCGATTATTTCCACAACAGGAAAAGCAAGCAGAGAACTTTTTGAAATCAGAGAAAGAAGAAATCAGTCACACAAATATGATTTTCTTACAGTCGGTTCAATGGGACATTCATCCTCAATTGCTCTTGGGATAGCACTTAAAAAGCCTGAGCAAAAAATATGGTGTATTGACGGGGATGGTGCAATGCTGATGCACATGGGTTCAATGGCGGTTATAGGGGCAAATTCACCCAAAAATTTTGTGCATATTGTAATAAATAACTGCGCTCACGAAACGGTAGGCGGAATGCCGACATCATGTTCAAAAATCAACATACCGGGAATTGCAAAATCTTGCGGATATAAATATGTTGCAACGGCTGACAGTTTTGAGGCGCTGGACAAAGAATTAAATATAATAAAAGATAAAGACGAATTGTGCCTGCTGGAAGTTAAATCCTCAATAGGAGCAAGGGAAGATTTGGGCAGACCGACAACCACCGCTCTTGAAAACAAACAGAATTTCATGAAATACCTTCAGGAACTTTAAAAACTTGTTCTGTTAAAATTTTAATTGAAAAAATTATCGTTATAAATAACCTGAAAATCATTAGGTTACTGAAATTTTTTCAAAGCACTGCCTAATTTTGTTCTCCCTTTATCATTTTATCACTTAACTCGATAAAAGGTTTATAATTCGGTGTCATGTATTGAATTACACGATTAAAATGTTCTATTGCATAGTCTTTCTATCCTGCTCTATAACATCTTTTTAAATAAATGATTTCACAATATGCCATTGATAAAAGATAATCCTCTTTTACTGATTTTATAAAATCAAGGGCTTCCTGCTTTTCTTCTTCTGTTTTTATATATCTGATTGAACATGATGCAGAATTGCGATTGCCAATTATTTTTAATAATTTTTTATACAATTTTTTACCCAAAGGTGTTTGAGTAAATTCATCAATTCTATCGCAAATAAATGTAGGCTTTTTAGGACAATCTTTCTCATACAAATAATATGCTGTATGGCTTTTAATATATTTGCATCTTCTATATAATCAGAGTTTATAGGTTTTTCGGTTTCATACTTCGATAATTCGTTTATATTAACTGTTAATGTTTCAAATAAGTCGTTTACAATTAGTATATTATTACGGATTAAAGTATCTATTCTTGTTGATATTTCAGGAAGTGAACTATCTTTATATATACCCCAAAAAGGAGAACTTATATATTCATTTACTCCGCATAAAATATCGATAAGTTTTTGTTTTTGAACTTTTCCATTATCTTTTATACAGTTTATAATATTATCTTCGATTTCAGATAAGTTATCATTCATCACTTCCGCCTTTTTGTAATTTGTTCAACCGCCGTTTTTTCTTCTTGCATGTTATCTGACATTCCTTGCTAATCCTGTATCTTTAAACATACAGTTTAGATTCGTTCATCCTTTTGGTTGCTTCGTTGATTGGGTATCCTGCATATTTAAACCCTGCAACGACATTGTATAAAGCATCAGAATCTGTTAAGCCGACAAAACCATCCCCTAAATGCACAACAACTCTTGACTTGAGATTCAGATACATCGCAAGACCCTGCTCAATA
>CAMHMW010000061.1 GCA_946186335.1 uncultured Candidatus Melainabacteria bacterium | reverse complement strand
GGCAGTTGTTCTTCGGGAACGGGTACGATTCCGCACTTGTCACAATATACAACGGGAATAGGCGCTCCCCAGTATCTTTGACGTGAAATCAACCAGTCACGAAGTCTGTATTGTGTTTTAAATTCGCCAAAACCCTCTCTGACCGCTTTTTCTGTTATTGCTTTTTTTGCTTCGGTGTTCTTCATTCCGTTAAATTCGCCCGAATTTATCAGAATACCCTCATCTACGTATGCTTCATTTTCGCAGTTTGATGGATTTTCAGGGTTTTGAATAACCACCTTCAATGGCAGATTATATTTTTTTGCAAAATCAAAGTCACGGGTGTCGTGAGTCGGAACAGCCATAACTGCGCCTGTTCCGTATTCAACAAGAGCATAATCAGCAGTCCATAATGGGAAAGTTTCTCCCGTGAACGGGTTTTTACAATGAGTTCCTAACGGAACACCGGTTTTGATTCTGTCTGTTGAAAGTCTTTCAATTTCAGTCATTTTGCGGGCATTTGCTCTGTATTCTTCAACCGCCTGTTTGTTTTCTGCGGTTGTAAGTTTTTCTATATCTTTATATTCGGGTGCTACAACAAGATAAGTTATACCGTGAACGGTATCGGGTCTTGTTGTATAAACCGGAACTTCTTTTACATCACCGTTTGGAGAGTCAATTACGGGGAATTTGAAGATTGCACCGTGAGATTTTCCTATCCAGTTTGCCTGCATTGTTTTTACGTTATCGCCCCAGCCGGTGAGTTTGTCTAAATCTTCCAGTAAAGCATCTGCGTATTCGGTAATTTTTATGAACCATTGTGAGAGGTATTTTTTCTCAACAACGCTGTCACATCTCCAGCATTTTCCGTCTATAACCTGTTCGTTTGCAAGAACTGTTCCGCATTCATCACACCAGTTTACGGCAGCCTCTTTTTTATAAACAAGTCCTTTTTTATAAAGTTGTAAAAACAGCCATTGAGTCCATTTATAATAATCGGGTTTGCAGGTTGTAACTTCTCTGTCCCAGTCATAAGATAACCCGAGCATTTTTAACTGTTTTGTCATATATGCAATGTTTTCATCCGTCCATGTTTCGGGGTCTGCATTATGTTTCATTGCTGCATTTTCCGCAGGAAGTCCGAAACTGTCCCAGCCGATTGGGTGCAAAACATTAAAACCGTTTGCTTTTTTAAAACGTGCTATAACATCTGTAATTGTATAGTTTCTGACATGACCCATGTGGAGTTTTCCTGACGGGTACGGAAACATTGAAAGGGCATAATACTTTGGTTTGTCTGATTTATCAGGGGTTTTAAAAGCGTGTGTATCATCCCAGATTTTTTGCCATTTTTTTTCTATTTCTTGCGGAAAATAATTTTCTTTCATTTTTGCTCCATCTGTGTTTTATATGTCGGGATAGCAATCCCAACCTACATACCTTAAAATATCCTCTATGTTTGTAGTCTATCACAAACATAAGAAATAAAAACGGTATCACAAAATTTTGTAATACCGTTTAAGGTTATTAGTCTTTAATCAAGACGTGATTACCGTTTATTGTCACCCACCGGATTTAAAAAGGTGGGCACATTTCATTTTGCCCACCCTACCTACTTATTATATGTAGTAACACGTATAAATAAGGTAAAATAAGTTTGTTAATCATTTAATTGCAATAAATATGACTTTAACGACAATGCTCTTTGTTTTGTTATTTCATATAAATATCCAATAGTTATTGTCGTATGTATATCCCCGTCTTTTTGTTCAATTGCGTTGTTTAAAAAATCATTTTCTTTTTTATAATAATCTTCCCATGACATTTGAGCATTTACGAATAATTGTAAATCATCATTATTCAGATACTGTTTTATTTGCTCTGAATATTTTAGGATTTCTTTGTTCCAAGCATCAATACCATCCTGAGTACAATTATTCATACCAGCAGTCATAAAATTTTCAGAAGCACATTTTTGCAATTCTTTATCGATTTCAAATTTAGAATCAACTTCTTCAATTTTTATATTTAACTCTTGTATCTGGTTTTTGTATTTTATTGCAAGTGTAAAACCGGTTAGCGATAACACAGACAGGATTATTAAGATTGTAAGAGCATATTTTCTCATAAACTTATTTTACCCGAAAAATTATTAATTTCACATAGTAAAACCTTTATCCTTTCTTCAAGGATATTCGTATATAGGTTATTTAGCGAAAACTCAACACAACTATTCTACCAGATTTTTTGACTACTGTCAATTACATTTACCCTGTTATTACGAAGATTTGCAATAGCAAATATGTAGTAATATCATTAAATCTCTGATAATTCATTGATGTCTTAATAACAAACTATTCTGTTTTGGACTTATCAGACTTATAGACTTAACAGACTTATCCGACTTTTAAAAAATCTTCCATTTTCAATTGTTTTGCATTTACCCCTGTTTCATATATAATCAAAATTATGAGTACCAGAGATAACGTTAGAAATTTTTGTATAATTGCCCACATTGACCACGGAAAATCAACGCTCGCCGACAGATTACTGGAAAAAACAGGTACGGTTGCCCAGCGTGATATGCAGGAGCAGCTTCTTGATTCAATGGATATTGAACGTGAACGGGGAATTACCATTAAACTGAATGCGGCAAGAATGAATTATAAAGCGCAGGATGGCAAAGATTATGAACTTAATCTGATAGATACTCCCGGACACGTTGATTTTTCTTATGAAGTTTCACGTTCTCTGGCAGCATGTGAGGGGGCGTTGTTAATTGTTGATGCGACTCAGGGTGTTGAGGCACAAACGTTAGCAAATGTTTACCTTGCAATAGAACAGGATTTGGAAATTATACCCGTTATTAATAAAATAGATCTCCCATCTGCCGATGTTGAGCGTGTAAGACAGGAAATTGAAGAAATTTTGGGAATTGATGCCTCGATGGCAATTCCTGTCAGCGCAAAAACAGGGGAAGGTATAGAAGAAGTTTTGGAAGCGGTTGTAAACTATATTCCCGCCCCCGATGACAATTCGGATAAACCGTTAAGAGCATTGGTTTTTGATAGTGTTTATGACCAGTATCTCGGTACTGTCTGTTATTTTAAAGTCGTTGACGGCAGTATTTCCGTCGGGGATAAGATTCGTTTTATGGCTTGTAACAAAGAATACGAAGTTATTGAACTTGGGTATCAGACACCGACAAGAGTACCCGTCAAAAAACTCACCTGCGGGGATGTAGGATATTTTGCGGGTTCTATAAAAGAATTGACAAGGTTTGTCGGTGATACCATAACAAATGTTGAAAACCCTGCAAAAGAACCGTTGCCGGGGTATAAAGAGGCGCTGCCGATGGTATTTTCCGGTATGTATCCGGTTGATAACGAAGATTACGGTGATTTGAAAGAGGCGCTTGAAAAGTTAAAACTTAATGATTCAAGTATCACTTTTGAACCGGAAACATCGTCCGCTTTGGGTTTTGGTTTTCGCTGCGGATTTTTGGGAATGCTTCACATGGAAATTGCTCAGGAGCGTCTGGAAAGGGAATACGATTTAACCCTAGTTACAACGGCTCCGTCTGTTGTTTACCGTGTTCATAAAACAAATGGTGAAGTGGTTGAAATTGATAACCCCGCAAATCTTCCCCCGGCACAGTACAGAGATTATATAGAAGAACCCTATGTAAAAGTTCAGATTATTACCCCGAATGAGTTTGTGGGAACTTTGATGGATTTGGCACAGACAAAACGCGGTATATTTATTAATATGACATATCTTGATAAAGTTCGTGTTGATTTGGCATACGAAATTCCGTTAAGTGAAGTTATTACCGATTTTTATGACCAGTTGAAATCAAGAACAAAGGGTTATGCAAGTTTGGATTATGAGTTTAGCGAATACAAGCGTTCAAAACTTGTAAAACTGGATATTATGCTTGCGGGCGAGGTGGTAGATGCACTTTCTGTTATATGTCATGAAGATAGTGCTTTTTACATTGGTCAAAAATTAACCTCAAAACTGAAAGAAATTATCCCCAGACAACTTTTTGAAGTACCTGTACAGGCGGCAATCGGCGGCAGAATAATCGCAAGAACAACCATAAAAGCCATGCGCAAAAACGTACTTGCAAAATGTTACGGCGGTGATATTACCAGAAAACGTAAACTTTTGGAAAAACAGAAAAAAGGTAAAAAACGTATGAAATCTGTCGGAAGTGTGGAAGTTCCGCAGGAAGCATTTATGGCTGTTTTAAGTCTTGATGAGGATTAGAATATCCGTGTGCTGTTGCAAATAGTGCCAAATCAAGTCGGTTTTTAACCCCTGTCTTATGCAAGATAGATGAAACATGAGCTTTTACGGTAAACGGAGTTATATATAGGATTTCGGCTATCTGTCTGTTAGTGTAGCCGTGAATCAGATATTTTAAAACTTCGATTTCTCTTTCTGTTAGTATGTTGTTACTGTTTTTTCTCATGTTTAAAGGTTTGCCTCCATTTTTATATTATTTGCTGAACCCCTGTAAACTATTAGCCGATAGTATAATTTATAAATATATTGCCCGATTGGGGATGTAAAAATGATTGTTTTTATGTGTCCGAAATCATGAATACACGCGGGATATGACTTTCGGAACGAATGTTAAGAAATTGTAACAAACTAAAACATGAACGCAATTATTTAAGTCAGAAATACTTTATATATATACGAACGGAAAATCAAAAAGGATGATTTAAGAGAAAAACGGATAATATAATTCGTAAAAGTATGTGAGAACAAAGGAGATTCGATATGGGCAGCGTTGATTGGAACAGTTTTATACCACCAAAGTTTATTCCGGGAGCAGGAAATGTTCAGGGAAATAAAACTCAGGGACAACCGCAAACATCAGGACAGGCGGATGGTGTTGGTCAAGCATCTTCAACTCCCGAAATAACGGTTGATATGAGTGAATTAGAAATTAAAGCCGCTATGAATCAGGCAATGGGCTTGTCATTTACATCAAATACAGATGCGGTAAGAATGGCAAAAATAGATGCAGAATTTGCAAAAGATCCTGTTGCATTTGCCGCAAAATATGGTTCAGGTGTCAGAGCAAATGCAGAAGCAGCAGCGGTTGAAGCAGATTATGCATTGCAGGCATTCAGAGGAGAAACAGAATTAGCAGCAGTAGGACCGCAGGCATTTGTTAAATCTCATCTGAACGGACAACCGGCTGAAGTTGCAAGAAACTTTACTGCAACAGGTTTGTTGGACGAATTTGATAAAAACAGAGCAGCAAGTGCAGTTTAATAAAAAGTTTTTGAATTTACTTTAATCTCACATATAAATTAGCCGGCTTATACAAGCCGGCTTTTAATTGTTCAGTTTTAATACGGCACTGTGTCTTAAAGTTGTTCCGTTTTCATTTCTGTAAGAATAAAACATATCGTTATTGTGAACCGTACAATAGGGGCAGACATCAATTTTCTCAATTCCGGATTCTTCAAGTTGACGTTTGTTTATGTTTTTGAGGTCAACAAAAATTTTCCCCTCACGAATTTCAAAAAGTCCCCAAAAATCACTCACGGTTTTTGATAACTTTTCATAAACTTCTTCCCCGACATCATAGCAGCAAAAACCTATTGCAGGACCGATTACAGCGGTTATATTTTTTTGATTAGAGTTGTATTCGGTTATCATTTTTTCAACGGTCAGAGAGGATATTTTACCTGCCGTTCCCCGCCAGCCGGCATGAGAAACCGCCCCGATATTTTGTTTTTCATCATATAAAATTATCGGGGTACAGTCCGCAAAATTTAAAAATATCCCGCAATTTTTTTCGGTTAATATAAGTCCGTCACAATCAGGGTAGTCATGCTTTGAAATTTTGACGGTATCTATATTTGTGCTGTGCGTCTGGGTTGGTGAAATCAGATTTTTTTCATCAATTTTTAAATATTTGGCAATAATATTTCGGTTGGATAAAATTTCTGATGATTCAGAATCTTCTTTATCGCAAATACAAATATCTCGGGTTGTAAAAAATGCCTGAGCGTTTTTTATATAATCCGATTTTAAAATTCGTTTTTCGTCTATTTGTTCGTAATAAAACATGATATTAATATATCATGTTTTTAGATATCGATATAAATATCTCTGTATGTGAGCAGTAAAAACAAGCCGCTTAAACCGACAAGAGCATAAATTATTCTTGATATAACGGATAAATCACCAAAGATTTTTGCAACCAAATCAAACTGAAAAAATCCGACAAGCCCCCAGTTTATTGCTCCTATGATTACGAGAATATAGGCGATAATAGATAAAATGTGCATAAAAACCTCCTTTTGGAAATATTTTTTATCGGATAAAGATAAAATTATATTCCCCATTCGGGGGTAAAATATGTAAGTTGGGATTTTGGTCCAAAATTTAATTGAACATTTGATTATACAAGGGTTTGGGACATGTGGTTTCAAACCCTTTATTTATGCAATATTCAGAAATTTTGTAAAATAACAAAATCGCCGAAACTCAATAATAATCAAATAATCACCCCGTAAAGAACTTACCGACTTAACCGACTTACCGACTTATCGACTTCCTTATAAAAATTGTTACAAAAATTTACAAAATATCTTCAAAAATAACAAGTGTATGCTTGACTATCAATATTGAAGTTATATGATTAGAGAACATGCAAAAGTAAAACTAGGTGAGGTATGCCCAAAACTCGTAAGTTTGACTACATAAGGGTTTCACCAACTTTTATAACTATCACAAAATTGCATTTTTCCGCCATGCCCGGCGGGGGTTTACAGCCTTTAAGTTAGAAAAAAGATTTATAGTAGTACACCATTTAAAATGAGGTGAATTGATGTCTGAGACAAAATATGCAAAAAGGGTAACTCCGATGGGTATTCCCCATACTCGTTTGGATGATTTACCGGACCTTATTGAAGTGCAAAAAAAATCGTTTGAATGGTTCTTAAAAGAGGGTTTGAAAGAAGAATTACTTTCATTTTCTCCGATTAAAGACTATACAGGCAGATTGGAACTGCATTTCTTACCGAATTATACTTTCGACAATGCGAAGTATACAGTAGAAGAAGCAAGAATACATGACGCAACTTATGCAAAACAATTGCGCGTTATGATTAGACTTGTAAACCGTGACAGCGGTGAAATTAAAGAACAGGAAGTTTATATCGGTGACATACCGACAATGACTGACAAAGGTACATTCATTGTAAACGGTGCGGAACGTGTTATCGTATCACAAATCGTACGTTCTCCCGGTGTTTACTTCAAGTGTGACCCGTCACCCACAGGAAAACGTTTGTATAATGCTACAATGATTCCTAACCGTGGTGCGTGGTTGAAAATTGAAACAGATGCTAACGATGTAATTCACGTTAAAATCGACAAAAACAGAAAAATCTTAGCAACAACCCTGTTGAAAGCGATGGGTATAACAGTTTCAGAGATGGAATCAAAATTCACACACTTTGAATTTTTGAAGAAAACTCTGGATAAAGACCCCACAGAAACAACAGACGAGGCTTTGGTTGAACTGTACAAGAAATTAAGACCGGGCGATCCTGCATCTCCGCAAGGCGGTCGTCAAATCTTGGAATCAAGATTCTTTGATGAAAAGAAATATGATATAGGTCGTGTAGGTCGTTATAAATTAAACAAAAAACTGAACTTAAATATTCCTAACAATCAAAGAACTTTGACTGTTGAAGATATTGTTTCAACAATAGAATATTTAATCAATTTGACTTATGATGAAGGACAGTTGGATGATATTGACCACTTGGGTAACAGAAGAATAAGATCGGTTGGTGAATTGTTGCAAAACCAATTCAGAGTTGGTCTTTCAAGAATTGAAAGAATTGTAAAAGAAAGAATGACTCTGCAGGATTCTGAAACATTAACACCTTTGAACTTACTTAACACAAAACCGTTAGTGGCTTCATTAAAAGAATTTTTCGGTTCTTCACAGTTATCACAGTTTATGGATCAGACAAACCCGCTGGCTGAATTGACACACAAACGTCGTATTTCAGCATTAGGGCCGGGTGGTTTGCAAAGAGAACGTGCAGGATTTGCTGTTCGTGATATTCACCCTTCTCACTATGGACGTATTTGTCCTATTGAAACTCCGGAAGGTCCGAACGCAGGTCTTATCGGTTCTTTGGCAACTCACGCTAAGGTTAACGATTACGGTTTTGTTGAATCTCCGTTCTTTGTTGTTAAAGACGGCGTTGTAACCGATGAAGTTGTTTACATGACGGCAGATGCTGACGAAAACTTCCGTTGCGCTCCTGCTGACGTTAAACTGACAAAAGACAGAAAATTTGTTGAAAAGGTTGTACCGGCAAGATATCGTTCAGAATTTATTATGTGCGATGCATCAAAAATTGACTATGTCGGTGTATGTCCTATTCAAATTATTTCTGTTGCGACTTCAATGATTCCGTTCATTGAACACGACGATGCTAACCGTGCTTTGATGGGTTCTAACATGCAGCGTCAGGCAGTACCGCTTTTGATTACTCAAAGACCGAGAGTAGGTACAGGTCTTGAATCACGTGTTGCAAAAGACTCCGGAATGGTTATCGTTGCAGATGTTGACGGTACGGTTGAAAGAGTTGTCGGTGAAGAAATCGTTATTAAAGACCAACACAACAAACCGCATATTTATACATTAATGAAATATGTAAGATCTAACCAGGACACATGTATTAACCAAAGACCTTTGGTTCACGAAGGCGACAAGGTTAAAGCAGGCGATGTAATCGCAGACGGTGCTTCAACCTGCGGCGGTGAACTTTCATTAGGTAAAAACATTTTGGTTGCTTATATGCCTTGGGAAGGTTATAACTTTGAAGATGCTATCCTGTTATCCGAAAGATGCGTACACGATGACATCTTCACATCATTACACATTGAAAAACTTGAAATTGAAGCTCGTCAAACAAAATTAGGACCGGAAGAAATTACCCGTGAAATCCCGAATGTATCGGAAGATGCACTTCGTCATTTGGATGAACGCGGTATTGTTCGTATCGGTGCGAGAGTTTACGCAGATGATATTTTGGTAGGTAAGGTTACACCGAAAGGTGAATCCGAACATCCGCCGGAAGAAAAATTGTTGAGAGCAATCTTTGCTGAAAAAGCAAGAGATGTTAAAGACAATTCACTTCGTGTACCTCACGGAGAAGGCGGTCGTGTACTTGACGTAAAAGTATTTGACAGAGAAAAAGGCGACGAATTGCCGCCGGGAGCAAATACTGTAATAAGAGTTTATATCGCACAAAAACGTAAGGTTTCTGTCGGTGATAAACTTTCGGGACGTCACGGTAACAAAGGTATCGTATCCCGTATATTACCTAAAGAAGATATGCCGTTCTTACCTGACGGAACACCTGTTGATATCGTATTGAATCCTCTTGGTGTACCTTCCCGTATGAACGTTGGTCAGACTTATGAATTGTTATTAGGTTTGGCTGCATACCTGACGGGTGATTATTACGAAGCTCCGTCATTTGATGAAATGTATGGTGAAAACCAGTCTGAAATAGCAACAAAAGCCGAGCTTTTGAGAGGTATTAAAGAATCCGGCTGTGACTGGGTTGGCGAAGATGGTAAGGTAATGCTTATAGACGGCAGAACCGGTGAACCGTTTGACAGACCTGTTGCGGTAGGTTTGACATACTTCCTGAAACTTGTCCACCTTGTTGACGATAAAATTCACGCTCGTTCAACAGGTCCTTACTCACTTGTTACACAACAACCGTTGGGTGGTAAGGCTCAGTTCGGCGGACAAAGATTCGGTGAAATGGAAGTTTGGGCATTGGAAGCTTACGGTGCAGC
>CAMHMW010000060.1 GCA_946186335.1 uncultured Candidatus Melainabacteria bacterium | reverse complement strand
ATTTTAATAAAGCACTTGAAATTAACCCCAAAGACAGTTCTGCATTATCGATGAGGGCTTGCGTAAAAATACAAATCGGTGATATAGACGGTGCATTAAAAGATATGCAGGTTGCCAACAAACTTATGGATGAAGAAGCCGAAAAGAAATAATGACATATCGTCTTAACCGACTTGTCAGTATTTTGTATGTCGGACTTTCTGTCTAGCATTATTCTTAATTATTAACTTTTATTAACAAGATTTACCGTTCTTGCAATTTTACCTTCCAAAAATTTTTTATATAGGTGTAGGTTAGGAAAAATTTAAGTGTAAGGTGGTAAATTATGGGTTTAATTTCTAGTGTAACTTATTATGTTCCAAAAGCATACGGGTATGTAAAAAGATTAGTAAAAGCATCTCCGTATATAATTTTTGAAGATGCTGCACAGGGTGGAGCAAAGGCTGCATCAGCGGTTACCAAAACAGCAGATATGTCTATTGTTCAATATGTAAAAAATATGGTAAAAGCAGGCGGCAAGGGAATAGAATCAAGTATAAAAGCAACAAAAGCAGCAACAGGCGGAAGTTTTATTAAAGCTGCAATTGCTTCCATAAAAGAATTACCGAAAGTTATAAAAACTTCAATGAAATGGAGTACAGGCAGAGCATTAGTTGCCGCAAAAGCAGCGGGTAAAACAGGTACTGCCCTTAAAGCTGCTGGTTTCTGGGGCGGAGTTAAGGGTTTCTTCAAAGGTGTCGGCAAAAAGATGCCATTAATTGGTAACATTTTACTTGTCGCATTTGAATTGCCAAATATTATAAAAGCAACAAAAGAAAAAGGTATCGGACAGGGTGTTGCAGAAGTTGTGAAAGCGGGTGCAAGATTAACCGCAGCATCTATCGCATCAGCAGTTGGTACAACAATCGCAGGTCCTATCGGCGGTATCGCAGGGTTCTTAATCGGTGACTGGCTGGCAAGTAAGGTTGTCGGAAAATCTTATACAGAGAAAATAGCCGAAGAAGTTGAAAAAGATGCGGAAGCGTTAGAAAGAGTACAGCGTATGCAAAATGAAGGCAGAATGCCTCAGAGTGTAACAACTCAAACAGTTACGTTTACCGGTAATACTTCAAATCCTTTCGCTAATCCGAATGTTGGAAATGCAATTGCATATAATTACGGTGCAGACAGTTTATCAAATCCTTATGCAAACGATATAATGATGCAGAATATGAATTTTAACGCAATTGTTTAATTCTACCCTCTACTAACCCCTATAAATCCCTATCGGCAAGACTTTGGAAAAAACTGAAGTCTTGCCTGCACGTTAACAATTGTTAATAAACATGGCAATTATTTAATCAATAAAAACTTATTAAATATACAGGGGAAATATTAATAATTTTACGGGGATAAAATGGGTATTATTTCAGCAGTAACAAAAGTTGTATCAAATGTTGTATCAAAAGTTGCGCCAAAAGCGAAAACTGTTGTATCAAAAGTGGTTTCAAAAGGTGCATCAATTTTTACATCCTCTGCTTCTGCTGCATCCTCAACATCAAAAGCCGCATCTTCTTCAAATGGTATCGGCGGATTTTTGAAAAGTGCTTGGAACGGTGTTAAATCTGTATTGAAGCCGCTTAAAAAATTAGTTAAACCGGCACTCAAAATCGGTGGTAAAGCTTTGAAAGTTTGTAAACCTCTTTTAAAAAGAATTCCTTATCTGGGTGTTGCATTGACATTGTTAATTGACGGCCCGGAGGTTTATAACGCATATAAAGAAAATCAAAGAGAAGGAAACGAAGAACTTCTCGGGGTTGGAAAAGAATTAGGTTGTACGGGTGCCGGTATGGCAATCGGTGCGGCTATCGGTTCTGTTATTCCCGGTTTGGGAACAGCAATCGGAGCCGGTATCGGCGGCGTAATCGGCGGAATTGCCGGAATGTTTGTCAGAGGAAAAACTTATTCCGAAAGAGTTGAGGACAGAAAATTGGCACAGGCACAGGCTCAGGAAGAACAATCTCAGCAAGCCGTTCAGGAAGAAGAACCTCAACAACCAGTTCCCGCACAAGTTCAGCCGCCATCACAAACTCAGCCTCAGGCTCCTGTTGCTCAGGTCGTAACACCCCCTGCGGCAGAACCTGAACAGGTACAACAACCCGAGCAGACGGAAACTTCAACAGAAGCGCAGGGTCAGGATACTCAGCCACATGATGTTATATCACCTGCTCAGTACAATATGTACATGATACAGTACTATATTCAACTAATGCAGATGCAGCAGGCAATGTTAATGTCTGCATACGGGGGTGGTTACCCCGCAAGCGTTCCGTTTTTAGGAATGACACAACCGATACAAAGCAGCTTTCCGCAGCATTTCGTATATGCCGCGTAAAAGATATAGTTAGTAGAAACACAAAGGAAAAGGGAAAGGAAAAACAAAATGGGAGTAATCGGAAAATTAGTCAGCTATGGCATAAGAGCCTTAAAAGCAACTCCAAAATTGATTTTTGGCACAAACAGTGATGCTGTCGGCGGTGCTATTCGTTCAACAGTCAAAGGAATGAAAGGTGCTTCTATCTTTTCAAAAGGTAAAGCAGCTGCAAAATCAGCGTTGACAACATTGGAATCAGGTGCAACAGGGAAAGCATTTTTAAAACAAGTCGGAAAAGATATTGTAGGCTTGCCCAAAGCATTGATGAGAAGTTCAAAAGCCGGTTATTTAATGGCAAAACATGCAGGTAAAAGCGGTATTTGGGGTGGAATTAAAGGTTTCTTTGGCGGTGCAGCCAAGAAAATGCCATTAATCGGTACATTATTAATGATAGGTTGTGAATTGCCAAATATCTTTAAGGCAGGTTCAGAGGAAGGCGTTGGCAGTGCAATAAAAGAAACCGTAAAAGCAGGCGCAAGACTTGCAGGTGGTGCTGTCGGTGCTGCTATCGGCTCTGCAATTTGCCCCGGTATCGGTTCATTAGTCGGTTGGATTGCAGGTGAATGGTTGACAAGTAAAGTTGTCGGCAAAACCTATACCGAAAAGAAAGAGGAAGAAGCTGAACAGGCAGAAGCCGCTCAACAAGAAGCACAAATTCAGCAATACAGACAACTGGGTTTATCAGATGAAGAAATTCAGTATTGTATAGAAAACGGTTATACACCTGAAATGGTAGCTCAGGCAATGGCACAGGAACAGGCTCAGGCTCAACCGAGTGCAACAACTCAGCCGCAGGGTACAGTTCAGCAGCAGCCCGCAGCAACAACGGCTCAAACTCCTGTTACGGATCCTGTAACATCAACTTATAATCCGTTCTCATTTGGAGGTTATAATCCTTATATGATGCCATTTAATTCATATGCGAACGATATGTTCTTCAATCAGATATTCAGCAATCCGTATATGATGGCAACTATGGGATATAATCCTTTCGGTCAGGTTCAGTTTGACCCGACTCAGCAATATTTCAGATATACTGCGTAAATTTGATAAAAAAATATAAATACCACAAGAGCCGCTAACAGCGGCTCTTAATTTTTTGCAAAAAATCTGTTATAAACTGCACACATTAAAGTCACGTTCAGAAACGGACGATGAGCATTCCAAAAGTTGTGTTAATAATCTTTCTATTAATTTTTCAATAGATTTTACTTCTTGTTTAAGCTCTTTAAGTCCTTCTATTTGTGCTTCTTTTACAGCCTTGTCATACGTTTCGTCCTGGTACATAAATTATACTCCTTATTACCTTAGCAATATATATGTCGGCACATTCGGTTTAAACTTTAGCATTTTTAAATTTTTTGTTACAAAATTTCATTTTTAGTGGTTGTTTAAAGTCTTTTAAAGTAAAATATTACCATATTTGCAAAAGGAAGTATGATGTTGAAAGATTTTGAGTTAACGAATTATGACTACTATTCAAAAAGACGGGATATGGAACTCATCTCTCAAATTGTGGATAGTATGAAGAAGATTTTGGAAGAAGATAAAAAGGAAGAACAACCTTTATTTTTAAAGATTTCAGATAACTTAATTTTAAATATTGCAAGAAAAATTGTTCAGGAAAAGAAAAGAACATTCTTAATCGGGATAACCGGTGAAAGTGCATCAGGGAAAACAGTTTTTGTTGATAATACCATAAAGGCTTGTGTCAAAGACAAAAAGCAGGGGATTTATACTGTTATCAGATGTGACGATTATTACAAAGATACTTCAAAAGAACTTATTGAAGCCGGCAGTTATGAAGCACTGTTTAAAACAGGTTTTAGTTTTGATACTCCCGATGCGATTGATTTAGACCTGATGAAAAGCCATCTGGTAGCATTAAAAGAAGGTTTAACAATAAAATCTCCAAGATATAATTTTGTAACCTGTGAATCTGACCCTGACGGAGATGAAAAAATTCCGGCAAAAGTCATTCTGACAGAAGGGTTGTATGTGCTCAATGAGGGCGTACGTGATATAATGGACGTTAAGGTCTATGTATTCACCCCGCTGGAAGTTATAAAAGAAAGATGGTACAGACGTGCGGCAGAACGCGGAAAAACAGGTGCGGCTGCAGATATGCAGTTTGCCGATGTAAATAAGACCGCTCAGCAATATATTCGCCCTGCATACCAGATTTCGGATGCCGTAATAAACGGGCTTGTAAGCCAGGAGTATATTCAGGATATAACAGACAGAATATTTAAGGCATTAAGAGATATTGAATATTAATTAAATAACGAAAGAGTCGGCGAGGCTTTTTGTCTCGCCGATTCTTTCGTGTTTACAAACAACAGAGGTTGTATTGTCTAACCCCAATTACATTTAAAAGGCTTTCATACAGTTGTTGCAGCGGGGTGTCGGAACTTCTATGGTTTCATAGATTATGGGTGCTGCACAGCCGCAAGGTACACCTTCTTTAATGATTTTGTAGCCGTGAAGTTTTTCGCATTTGGAAAGTTTCGGTTTTTTGCACCTATAAACCTTTTGGCAACCGCAGTTTGTGTTTCGCCCGAAATTTGTAAATGGGTTCAAACTACCCAAACCGTCATATTCCCACGCGAATGCGCTTTGTGCGGGAATTGCCATAAATGCCATTAATCCCAGTGTTGTCAATAATTTTTTCATAACTAATCTCCTGTTTAATTTTGTACATAACTTGTCGGGTGACATTATCAGTTTAAAAGTTTTAAAAATAATAACCATATCTTGATGGGGGTATGGTATAGTGCTGATGTTTTAAATATTTCGGGCAATTTTTGGCATGAAAAAAGCGGCTCTGAAAATCAGAACCGCTTTTTAAAGGTTTGTTTATCTTTAAAGACTATTTAGAAATACTAGCATCGTCTAACAAGATAACTTGGATTTCTTCACCTTCTTTAGCAGAGTAGTTCAAACCGGGTGTTACTAAACCGGTAACTAAACCAACACCTGCACCAACAGGAGTACCGATAGCGATACCTGTACCGATTTTGTCAGGATCAGGTATGAATGAGAAACCGATACCTGCGCCGGTACCAACTGCTGCACCACCAACTGTGTACAATGCAATTTTACCTGCTGTCATCCAAGGTCCTTCTTTCAAAGCATAATCTTTGTAGAACGGTTTAGCGTTCAAGTCAACTGTTTTACCGCAAGGTGTAACAACTTTGTTGATTTGAGCGTAAACTCTTGCGTTCTTGTTGAACCATTGCGGATCTTTAATATCAAGAACTGTTCCGTAGAAGATAGAACCTGCAGGGAATAATACAGTACCTTCTTCTGTTACGATATCTTCTGAGTTAGTGAATGTAACGCTGTCGCCTGCTGCGTGTAATTTAGATTTGAATGCTTCGTTGAATTCAATTTCCAAAACGTTACCTTCTCTGATGATATTTCTCAAATTAGTAATAGTAACTTCGTTGTTAGGAGCTTTTTTAGTAACGTTCAAGTGTTCTGTTCCTAAAACTGTTTCGTTAACTGCTTTGTACTGAGTTTTAACAAGGTCTAATCTTTGTTTTAATCTGTATAATAATACAGCAGCTTCTGCTCTTGTTAAATCTTCTGTAGGTCTTAATTCATTTTCATCAGGATGGTTTACGTAAATACCATAAGATAATGTTTTTGCGTAAACTTCGTTAGCCCAAGCCGGAACTTTTGCTGCATCTGAATATTTAGATACGATGTTAGCATTAACCGGTGAGTCAATTGTGATGTGGCTGATAACTGATTGAGCTTCATCTCTCAAAACAGCTCTGTCAGGTTTGAATGTTCCATCCGGATAACCGTAAACTAAACCTAACTGTTGAGATCTTGCGATAGGAGCATAAATATCTGCACCTTTCTTAACGTCAGAGAACTTAACTGCTGTTTTAACAGCCAATTTATCTTGACCTAATACTTTTAATAATGCTTTAACAAATTCTACTCTGGACATTTTACCTTCAGGATTGAAGTTACCTGCTGTTAATGTCATAACTTGATCGCCAACTACGCTTGCGATTTCAGGTTGAGCCCAATAGTTTTTGCTAACGTCATCAATACCTTGGTAAGCTAAAACAGGCGCTGTACTCATCGCCAGGAAGCCACCAACCAATAAACTTGCTAATAATTTTTTCATTTCTACTTCCTCTTTTCTTACAAGTAAAACTTTAACCGTCATTATTATATATCAATCATAAATTTTTGTAAAGGGGTTGTTACAATTAAATTAAAAGAATTGCAGGTACGGTTTTCGGCTGAGTGTGTATCTATTTATTTTTGTTAACATTTTCGGGGTGGGCGGAATTAGACAGAATAATCTCGTAATATTCGTTTTTGTCTATGTTAACACCCATTGTGTTAACATCGCAATATTTTTTCTTCTTTTTGTTCAGTAATTTTTTATAATCGCCGCTCATAGTGCTAATTTACTATAACAAGTTCTAAAAATCAACGTAGGGGTAAATGTGATGATATTTACACCCTTTTTGTTATCTGATATTATGGTTTCAGGAGATGTTTTATGTATAAAAATGATGTTCCGAAATGTATGAACAAGTATCTGGAATCTTTTGCTGCTGAATTTAATAAAATGATGCAAAAAGACGGAAACGAGTTTCGTTCGGTTCAGTGTGAGCAAAGAGAAATTATATATGCATGCAGATTTAGCTGGACGGTTTATCTTGTGGCTTTTGCTTTGGGGTTTATTCCGGGTAAAAACGAGGCGGTATATGATGTAACATTTCATTTTTATGCAGGGGTGTTTTTACTTGTTTTGGCAATAATTTTTATAATTAGTTGTTGTAATATCGAATACAAAAAAATTGTTAAGAAAAAACTTTTTCCGAAATTGTTAAGTGTTTTTTCTAAAGATATAAAGTATTGCTCAAAAGGCGGGGCAATTTCAGCCTCAATTTTTGACAAATCAAAACTATTAAAAAAAGAAGTGCATTATGTTGATACCGATGATACAAAAGATGCTTTCGGCGGGGAATATAACGGTGTATATTTTAGGGCGTGCGAGGCTGAGGTCAGTTGGAACAACGGTAAAACAGGCAAGCAGAGAGAGGAATCAACTTTGTTTAAAGGACTGGCTTTGTATTTTGTTCTGGAAAAAAATATAGATGCAAATGTTCATATATATTCAAAATCAATATTTAACAAAACACCTAAGGGTTATGAGAAAGTTGAATTTGAGTCCGAAAAATTTAATAACAAATATGATGTTTATGCACAGTCAACGGATAATACGGAAGGGCAGATAGAGGCTCGTTATCTGCTTAATGTTGCGTTTCTGGAAAGATTAATGTCTTTGCAGACGGCATTTCGTGTTCGGAAAATGAGATGTGCCGTATTTGGTAATAATATGATTATATTGCTTTATACGACAAAAGACCTGTTTGAAATTAACCATTTGTTTAGGGATGTAAGGGTTTTAGGGCAGTACAAACATCTGTTTAGCGAGTTTGCATCCGTTCTGTCGTTTATTGATGTTTTAAATCTTGCAAGCAAAACGAAACTGTAAAATTTATTCCATAATTTCAACACCGTTTCGGATGGTGGTTAAACCGTTTATAACCTGATAGCCGGTTTCGTTCTCGCTGAAATCTTCGTTAATCATAAAATACACAGAGCCGGAACCTGTCATAACGGCGTTGGGATATTCGTCTTTAATGTGGTGGAGTTCGGGATAATCGTCTATCACTGCCCATTCCAAATCGTTCACGTATTTTGAACGGTCACTCTCTCCCTTTTTAATCTTTTCTGAAAATTTTGTATAGGCTTCTTTTGCGGAAATACCAAGATTTAGCGGTTTTATAAGTGATACATTAAATTCTTTGTATTCTGCCGGAGTAATAATTTCCCCTCTGCCGGAGGTTTTAAGACATCCTCCTTTAAGGCAGACATTCAAATCCGAACCGAGTTTTGCGCATAATTCATGGAGTTGGGTTTCTGTCAGCGGACGGTCAGTAAGTTCGTTAAGCCCGTATAAAGTCCCTGCTGCATCCGTACTTCCGCCTGCAAGTCCTGCTGCTATGGGTATTTTTTTATCAATATAGATCAGAACGGTTTTTGGAGTTGTTTTTATTGTTTTCAAAAACAGAGTTGCCGCTTTATGAACGAGATTTGTTGTGTCATAAGGTATTTCTTTGCTGTTTCCCTCAAGATGTATTTCGCTTGTATCTGAATCTATCACGGAAATTGTCAAAATGTCGTACAAACTGATTGTCTGCATTGTACTTTTTATGTTGTGAAACCCGTCAGGGCGTTTTCCTGTAACTTTCAGGTCAAGATTAATTTTTGCGGGGCATTTTACTTTTATACTTGTCATAATAAATCCTTATTTCAAAAGTTCTTCCGATAATTTGCCGAAAGTTTCAACAGAAAGTTTCTCTCCACGAATATTTTCGTCAAGATTAAGGGTTTTCAGGGCTTGCTGTACTTTTTCTTTTGGAAAACCGCCGTTTAGAAGGCAATTTTTCAAATTTTTTCTGCGTTGTGCAAATGCCGCTTTAATAGTCATTCTGAAATGTGAGTAGTCTGAGAGTTTAAGTTTCGGCTCTTTTCTTACATTAAGTTTAACAATTGCTGACGTGACTTTCGGGGCGGGGAAAAATGAGCGTCTGCCGACAGTACGCATAATTTTGCAATCCGCCCAAAATTGTGAAAGAATTGTCAAAAGCCCGTATTGCTTTCCTGATGAATTTTCATCCGCAACCATTCTGTTTGCTACTTCCTCCTGAACCATGAGGACAATTTCCTTGATTTTGTTTCGGTTTTTGTTGTTCAAGTCATCAATTTCACCGAGCAGATGTGCAATAATCGGACTTGTTATGTAATACGGAATATTTGCAACAACTTTAACTTCCCCGTCACAAAGTTCTGACAGGTCGGTTTTTAAAATATCCCTGTGAATTATAGTGAGGTTGGGGGCATTAAGTTTTTCGAGTTCTTTTATGGCTTCTTCGTCAAGTTCAATTGCAATGACCTGTTTTGCGTGTTTTACGAGTTGTTCTGTTACAAAACCGACACCGGGACCAATCTCAACAATTGTGTCATCGGGCTGAATATCCGCATAAGAAATTATATCCGAGATAACCTCTCCGTCTATTAAGAAGTTTTGTCCCAGACGTTTTTTTGTTCTGAAATATTTTGCCCGTTCGTAATAATTCATCTTGTCATAAATAATAACACACTTGGGGAAATGTTTACAGAATTTTATCTGATATTTTAAATAATGTAATAAAAAACTGCAAAGGTGGTTTGAGAAAACATTTCTGATGATATAATGAATTTAATAAAGGGGCATGAATGTATCAGGTCAAAGAGAAATTAAATAAAAGCGACATCCTTAAACTTTACACAAAGGGGTTTAAAAGGGCTGAGGACTTTAAAATCGGGGTGGAATACGAAAGACTTCCGATAAATTCA
>CAMHMW010000059.1 GCA_946186335.1 uncultured Candidatus Melainabacteria bacterium | reverse complement strand
CTTTTGAAATGGTTTTTTCAATTCTTGCGGCAACTTCAATTTCTTTAATTTTTCTAGTCAGGGTTCTTTCGTTTGTCAGGAACAAAATTCTTGCTAACTGCTGGGTTAATGTACTTGCTCCCTGTACTGCCTGACGGGCAATTACGTTTTGAATTGATGAACGGATAATACCCATAATATCGTAACCGTTGTGGCGGTAAAAATTCTTATCCTCCGTTGCAATAAGTGCCTGTTTAAGAGTTTCGGGGACATCTTCAAGTTCAACTCTGTCGTATGAATAAGCCGTAAATGTTTTTATAACTTCCCCGTCTTTTGAATAAAATTTTGTGACGATGTTCGGTTTGTAATCTTCAAGATTTTCAATCGGCGGCAGGGATGACAAATACAGATTAAAAGCCGTTATTCCCGCAAGTAACAACGCAGTTGACGTAAGGACAAACATTTTCAGATTTCTGAAAAATTTACTACCTTTTTTGGGTGGTTTTTGCTGCTGCGGTTGTCCGAAATCTCTGCGGGTTCCCATAGCCGCTCTTTGGCTTTTATATCTATCGTAAGAACTTGACATATTAATATCTCCCTATAACAAGACCCCTATATTATATCACGTTATATCAGAAATCAAATTATTTAAGAAAACATTATAAAAATCTTAATAAATTCACACATTTTATAACTTTTATAATATAATGAGCATGTATAAGATTAGGGAAAACAGAGGATAGAGAAATATGGCATACAGATATGATTGCGGAGAAGTTATTACTGCAATGGTTACACCGATGGAAAAATCAGGTGCGATTGATTATGACGGAGTTGAATCTCTTGCGAAGTACTTAATAACATCAGGCAGTGATGCTTTGCTTGTCGCTGGAACAACGGGTGAATCTCCATGCCTGACAAATGAAGAAGAAATTGAACTTGTAAATTCCGTAAAAAGAGCGGTGGAAAATAAAGCAAAAATTATTCTCGGTGCAGGTTCAAATTCAACACAGTCCGCAATTGAATATTCAAAATTTGCGGAAAAGGAAGAAGTTGACGCAATTTTATCGGTTGTACCATACTATAACAAGCCAAACCAGAGAGGAATTGTAGAACACTTTTCGGCGGTTGCTGAGGCAACAAGTCTTCCTATAATATTATATAACATTCCTGGAAGAACAGGGGTAAATATGCTGCCCGAAACGGTTGCATATCTTGCCAACAAATACAATAACATTGTCGGAGTAAAACAGAGTTTTGCGGATATGGATAAAATTACCGAATTAAAAATGTTGTGTCCGGAAGATTTTATTGTTTATTCGGGAGATGACAGTCTGACCTTGCCGATGATGTCTATAGGTGCTCACGGGGTAATTTCCGTTGCTTCTCATCTTTTTGGTGCCGAAATAAAATCTATGATAAGGAACTTTAAATCGGGTGAAATTATTGCATCTCAGAATATGCACAAAAAACTTTATCCGATATTTAAAGACCTGTTCTCCGCTCCGAATCCGATACCGGTTAAATCACTTTTGGCATACAAGGGTATCATCAATGAATATGTAAGACGTCCTCTGGTAACATTATCCGAGGATGAAAAAATTACTCTGCAAAGGGTATATGATAGTGTAAAAGATGAATTAGACCGACTGGGGTAGTTTATTTTTTACAAAAAACGAAAGAAGATAATAACAGTAAACAGATAGTATAAAGAGGGTAGAAAATTGAAAAACAAGATTATTGTGTTTTGGTTAATTGTAATCATTGTGGCAGTTTGCGCCTTTGTAGGTTACAAAAAACCGACAAAACTGGGACTTGATCTTGTCGGCGGTTCAAGAATTATGCTTGAAGCGAAAACGACGGATACAATTCAGAAGATTACCCCTGAGGTGATGAGCCGTTTGCAGGTTGCGATTGAAAACCGTGTAAACAAACTCGGGGTATCAGAAACTACGGTTACAACAGTAGGTGACAAAAGATTACTGGTAGAAATACCGAACGTAACAGATTTGAAAGAGGCGGAAGCATTCTTGGGAAAAACCGCACTTTTGGAATTTAAACCTCCTGTTTTGGATAAAAACGGTGTACAGAAAAGAGATGAAATGGGTCAGCCTCTTTGGGAACCTGCAGAAATTACGGGTGAGGACTTAAATTCCGCTCAAATCGGTACCGACCAAACAGGTCAGTGGACTGTTTCATTGGAATTTAACGGAAAAGGTGCCACAAAGTTTGCCGAACTTACTCAAAAACTTGTCGGAAAACCGATGGCAATATTCTTTGACGGAGAAGAAATTTCCGCACCGAATATCAGAGAACCGATTTTCGGCGGCAGAGCCGAAATCTCCGGCGGAGCATCAGGTTTCAAATATGAAGAAGCCGAAAAAATGGTTAATCTTCTGAATGCAGGTGCATTGCCTGTTCCGTCGGATATTATAGAAGAAAATACGGTTGGTCCTACTTTGGGTGCTGACAGTATTGAAAAATCAAAATTTGCAGGTCTGCTCGGTGTCGGGCTAGTAATGGTATTTATGATACTGATGTACAGATTGCCGGGTGTAATTGCGGATATTTCACTTGTAATTTATGCTTTGATATTGTTCGCATTATTCAAGATTATTCCTGTAACGTTGACGTTAGCGGGTATTGCGGGTTTCATCCTGTCTGTCGGTATGGCGGTTGATGCTAACGTTTTGATTTTTGAAAGGACAAAAGAAGAACTGAGAGCGGGCAGAAACCTGTTTACGGCTATCAGTTCGGGTTTTGACAGAGCATTCACAAGTATTTTTGACTCAAATATGACAACAATTTTGACTTGTGTAATATTATATTTCTTGGGTACAAGTGTTGTTAAAGGTTTTGCTCTTACACTGGCACTTGGTGTTATGGTTTCAATGTTTACCGCAATTACGGTTACAAGAAACTTCATGCACCTTGTATTCGGTACGGGTGATTTGAAATATCCCGTACTGTTCGGTCTTTCAAAAGACGAAATAGGTAAGGGTTTTGATGTTCAGGAAACAAAACGTGAAAAAGCGCGTTTCGGTATTTTAGACTAGGAAAGGTAAAAAGATAAGATGTTTAAATTATTTAAAGATGGTTTGCATGTCGTAAAATACAGAACACTCTGGCTATGTTTGTCAGCATTGCTTCTGACACCCGGCATTGTGGCTATGATATATTCAATGATAAATTATCCGACACATTCTCCCGTAAAAGTCGGTATTGACTACACGGGCGGTACAATTATGCAGTACGGTGTTCAGGATGATGTTAAATCCTCGCAGGTCGGAAAGATTCGTTCCGAACTGGAAGCAGACGGTGTTACAGGTACATATATTCAGGTGTTGAATGTTAACCCAACAACTGAAAACAACAATATTAAATCAATAATTTCAGTAAGAACAAAATTTATTGATGAAGGTTCAAAAGATGCGGAAACAATTACAAATGTTGTAAGTAAAGAATACAAAAATGCGGAATTGATTCAGGTATCATCAGTCGGTCCGACATTGAGTTCCGAATTGTTTAAAAAATCGTTTATTGCTTTATTTATCGCAATACTCGGTATAATTATCTATGTAACAATCAGATTTGAACTCAAATATGCGGTCACTGCTATTGGCGGCTTGCTGCACGATGTATTGTTTGTAATGGGTATTTTCTCAATTTTGGGATTATTCTATAACGTTGAGGTTGACGGTCTGTTCTTAACCGCGATGCTCACGGTTATAGGTTATTCGGTTAACGATACTATTGTAACCTTTGACCGTATAAGAGAAAATCTGAGATATTACGGTAAGAAAATGACTTTCTCGGAAATTGTTGACCAGTCCGTAAATCAAACTATTACAAGAAGTATCAATACTTCATTAACAACCTTCTTAACGCTTGCGGCATTATATTTCTTCGGTGGAGTTACTACAAAAGACTTCGTTTTGGCTATGATGCTCGGTGTTATCATAGGTACATATTCAAGTATTTTCTTCTGTACAATGCTTGTTGATTTGTGGGAAGAAAAGAAACAAAAGAAAATTGAGCAGCAGGCTGCGTAGGTTTGTTGAAATATATTTTAATGAGCAGGCGGGGTTCACAAAAGAACCCCGCCTCTTTGTGTCGGGCGGGTATGCCCAACCTACTTTTGTATTTTCTAGCGTTTTAAAATACCCGAATTTGTTCTGTTAATACAGTTCCCGAACTGGCAATTTGAATTGTAGGGCTGTGTTGATTCCTGCTGGAAAAGTTCTCTGTTAATATTTTCGGGAGTTTGGGTTTGTCCCTGCATCCCGCGATTTTCCATAAGTGCATTCGGCTGGCTTATATTGTCTATTCTGTTTGGTATCATTCTGTCTTTCAAATTTGTATTGCCAAATTCCTGACGCTGAATACCCGAATGACAAAATCCGAGACTGTCAACAGAACATGCGCCATATACCGTTAAACTGATGTTTAAAAGCATAGCGCAGGATATTATTATAATCTTTTTCATCATTACAAAATCTCCTATATATCGTCACATGACCAATATAAAAGATTTTGTTTTTTGTTTCATTGGAAAAAAGGGTAATTAATTATCTGAGTTTAAATTTTTTATTCGCATCTTTTAAATATTTTTTGAACGGATAAATCGGCTCCATTTTGTATCCGCATTCATCAGAAAGAGTTCCTCCCATAGAAAACAGTTCTTCCTGAGGGTAACGTCTGCAAATTCCCGGCCGCCAAAAATGAATTTTACAGCGTTTTGTTTTCGGGTCAAGATGTGAACACTCAAAGATTAATCCCAGTTCGTCTTTTCCTATTATTTTCAACCCCGAATAAAATGAATGCAAATATTGAAGTTTTTCAAATTCTTTTTCGTCCTGCAAAACGTGTTTGAAATGTTTTACGTAAATATGTGAGCAACATCCACCGCAGCCCTTGCATTTTCCTGTTCGGATGTAGTGTTTGTGAAATATTTTTGATAGAATAAACCGTTTAATTTTGTCCCACATAACTTCATGATAGTACAATAAATCATGTGTTTTGTTAAGTTTTGTAAATGTTTAATTCAAAACGGGCAAATATTAATATTGAGGGTAATTAGAAAAAATGTAAAACAAATAATTACCCCTTAATAAAAAAGCAGTTAAATATATTTACCCCTTAAACACAAAAATAACCTTACATTTTAACTGACATAATACTATAACATAACCAAAAATAACCAACCTTGACCTCTTTAACCAAGAGGTCTTTTTTTGTCCTCGTCCGGACGGGGCAAAATGCTACTAACCGTGGTTTAGTTTGTACGACCAATGCCCTCCGGCAGGGTGGCTCATTTGTTGCCTGATGTAAACAGTTTTTATGTCTCTGCCAAAATTATTTACTAAAACATAAATTATTGCTAAAATATTTGTATGAAGATATTGGGAATTGACCCCGGAATGGCTATTGTCGGGTACAGTATTCTGGGTTATGACGGCAAAAATGTTGAATTGCAAAACTCGGGTTCTATTCAGACTAAAAAGGGTGAAAGGGAATCTGCGAGGTTACTCGAAATTTTTAACGATATGACATCTGTTGTTGAAATGTATAAGCCGGATGTTTGTGCAATAGAAAAACTTTTCTTTTTTAGAAATTATACGACTGTTATGCCTGTTTCTCACGCAAGAGGGGTAATTCTGACGGTTTTGGAGCAGCATAATATCCCGATTTATGAATATACCCCGATTGAAGTTAAGCAGATTTTAACGGGGTACGGACGTGCTGATAAAAAAGAAGTCGAGCGTATGGTTAAGATGAGCCTTGGGGTTGAAGATTTGCCAAAACTCGATGATACGGTTGATTCTATTGCTATTGGAATTTCATATACAAGAAGTGCGGATGTGTTAGAGGACTTGAAAAAGTTTGGAGTATAATTATAAATAATAATATAATTCGGGAGTTTTATGAATAAAATTATTCTGAAAAACATAATAATATTAAGTGCAATTTTGGGTGTAATATTAGGTTTGCTTGCGCCTGTCCCGTATTTGGGGCTTGTAATACTGTTTGTTGTATTTCTTCTTGCTGCTCCGCTTGTTATGGTTTTTATGATTATGGACGGAAAACTTGATTTGACAACAACACAGGACAGTATAGTTCAGGGGGCGTTGTCGGGTTTTGTGACAGGATTTGTGTTTTCAGGGGTTTATGCCTTAATGATGACCCTTTTGGCTTTGGTTTTTCATTACACAACAAATTATTTCTTAACGCTGATGATTACAAATGCTCCTGTTTGGCTTTTTGTTGTTTTTATCGCTTTTATAGCGGTAGTTTTTGCAACAACTAATGCTTTTTCGGGATTTTTGACGTATTATATAATCAATCTTTTGAGAGATATGTACGAAAAAAGGAATTGATAATATACACTTAACGGAATAAAGGGAAAAGATAATGGCAGAATTTACATCAAAAATAAGAACAATAGAATGGGTTGATAACTATTCGAAAATGGTTGATCAGACAAAATTTCCTTATTCTTTTGAATATGTAAATATTACAAAAGGGGATAAAATGTTTGATGCTATAAAAACTATGATAGTCAGAGGAGCGCCTGCTATCGGAATTGCGGGTGCGCATGGGGTTGTGTTGTATGCTCAGGAATTAGCGGAGCAAAATCTGCCAATTGAGGAATTTTGTTCAAAACTTCTTGAGAAAGCAGATTATATGGCAAGTGCAAGACCGACTGCGGTAAATCTGATGTGGGCGGTTGAAAAACAGAAAGAAATTATAAAGAAGTATTGTCATTCCGAACTTGATTCAGAATCTGTAATAACCAAACTTGTAGATGAATTAAGAATTAACGGGAAAAAACTTGAAGAAGAAGATATTGCAATAAATAAGAAAATCGGTGATTATGGTGCAGAGGTTGTTCCGAAAGGTGCAACTATTTTAACTCACTGTAATGCGGGAGCTTTGGCAACAGTCGGTTACGGTACGGCACTCGGGGTAGTACGTTCGGCTTATGCAAAAGATAATACTGTTCAGGTTTTTGCGGATGAAACAAGACCCCGTCAGCAGGGTGCAAGGATTACAACGCTTGAACTTACAATGGACGGAATTCCTGTAACACTTATAACAGATGGGATGTGTTCATATTTTATGAAAAAAGGGATGATAGATATGGTATGCGTCGGGGCGGACAGAATTGCCGCAAACGGTGATGCCGCAAATAAAATCGGTACATACACCGTTGCTATTGCCGCAAAATATCATAATATTCCTTTTTATGTTGCAGCCCCTCTTTCAACAATTGATACAAGCATAAAGTCGGGTGATGACATTGTTATAGAAGAACGTTCTCATGATGAAGTTACTCATATAAACGGAAAACCGATTTGTGCCGAGGGAGTAAAAATCATAAATCCGGGATTTGATGTCACTCCGCATGAACTTATTGCGGGTATAATTACAGAGAAAGGAATTTTGCGTCCCGATTATAAAAAATCAATCGCAGATGCTTTTAATAAGGATTAGTTTATGAATAAGGATGAAATAACAGCATTAGGCATAGTTGCGGGAGTTTTACTTTTGGCAACGGGTGTCGCTATTGGTGGCGGCATGGTTTATGCAAGAGGTTTTTGGCATAAAAATTCTGCTCTTGAAATTAAAAAGACGGAAAAATCTAATGTTGATAATCCCGAAATATTTAGTGCATATATGCGAGATATGCAGAGAAAAATAAAATCAAACTGGGAACCGCCTACAAAGGATGTTTCAAAGAGTACGACATTGTTTTATTCCATAAATAAGGACGGTTCTTTGAAACGATATTCTGTTTTGAAATCATCAGGGGACAGAAAATTTGACAATGCGGCAATTAAGGCTTTAAGAACATCATCCCCGTTCAGACCTTTGCCGAAAGATTTTAAAGGGGAATATGTTGATGTTCAGTTTACTTTCGATTATAATGTTTGGGAAAAGAAGAAATAACAAAAATTTTTAAGGGGGTATAGTATGAAGAAGTTATTATCATTGGTTATTTTAATGTCAGTTATGGGAATGGGTGTTCCGGCATTTGCAGGGACTCATGGAGTAAACGGAAAGGTCAGCGGTCGTTCTATTGGTGCGGGTGCTTTGTCTTTGTTGATTTGGCCCGGAATTGGTCAGGCAGTCAATGATCAGGGTTATGAAAAGAATGTAACGCATGCAGTTTTGGGTTTGACAGGAATTTTCAGAATCTGGTCTTGCTATGATGCTGTTGTTGACAGACAGGGTGGTGTCTGGAAAAACCGTATATAGAATTTTTAAAGGGTGCATTGTATGATGCACCCTTTAATTTGCATTCCCCTTGTTTTTGAAATAAATTAATCTTATGTACGAAACATATTCTCAAATATTAGATGAACTTAAAGAAAAATCGCATTTCAGAGATTTAAAAGATTATGAAGGTAAAGATGAAAAATACATTTATTTTAAAGGGAAAAAACTTCTTAATCTGTCCTCAAATAATTATCTGAATTTTGCGGATAACAAAGAAATCACGAAAGAATTTCTTGATTCTGCGGGGGATAAATATTCCTTCGGGAGTGCATCTGCACGTCTTTTGACGGGAACATTGCCTGTATATAAAGAACTTGAAGAAATGCTGTCTGCTCTGTATGAAAAGGAAAAAACCCTTCTTTATAACAGCGGTTATCATGCAAACGTCGGGATTTCGAGTGCATTGTGCCAAAAAGGGGATGTGATTTTTTCCGACAAATTAAATCATGCAAGTATAATTGACGGTATGCAGTTGTCTCAGGGCAAATTTTTTCGCTATCCGCATAATGATATGCAATGTTTGGAAACTCTTTTAGAGCGGGAAAGAAAGAATTTTAATAACGCTTTTATAATAACCGAAAGCGTATTTTCAATGGACGGGGATATTGCTCCGCTCAAAAAAATTATCGAACTCAAAAAGAAATACAATTGCGTGATGATAATTGATGAGGCTCATGCCTTTGGCGTTTTTGGGGATAAAGGTTTGGGTGTTGCCGAAACTCTCGGGATAATCAATGAAGTAGATTTAATTGTGGGAACATTCGGAAAGGCAATTGGCTCAATGGGGGCTTTTGTAACGGGCTCCAAAACACTTATTGATTTTCTCATAAATAAATCACGTTCATTTATTTTTTCAACTGCTATCCCACCCATTAATGTTGCTTTTACAAAATGGATTATTGAAAATAAATTACCTTTGGTAAGTAACAAAAGGCAAAAAATGTTATCTCTCGGAAAGAAATTCGAAAGTCAAAGTCATATTATTCCTGTTGTTGTCGGAGAAAATCAGGCGACTGTTGATTTGTGCGATGTTCTGTTCCATAACGGATATTTTACCCTTCCGATAAGACCGCCGACAGTACCTGCGGGAACTTCCCGTATAAGAATTTCGCTCACCTGCGAAATTGAAGAACATGAACTTAATAAACTGAAAGAACTTATAAATGAAAGCAAATTGGCTAAATAAACAGAATAACAAAAATCTTATAGTATTTTTTGCGGGCTGGAGTTTTGACTATTGTCCTTTTAAGGAATTAAATCCGGCGGATAATGATGTTTTATTTGTTTATGATTATAACGAAATGAATATCCCGCAAGAGTTTGAGGAATTTAAGTTTTATGAAAACAAAACCCTGATAGGCTGGTCAATGGGTGTTTTTACAGCGTATTTGTTAAGAGATTTATTTAAAGATTTTGACTTGAAAATTGCAATAAACGGTACCGTTAACCCTGTTGATGACAGGTGCGGAATCCCTGTCAGAGCCTTTGAATTAACATTAAGGCTTGCAGAAAAGACTTTGGGCGGAAAGTTTTATGAAAATCTGTTTTTGACAGATAATGAGTATGACTTATACAAAAAAAATCCCGTACAAAGAGGACTTGCAAATAGAATTTCGGAATTGAATAAGTTATATGAAATGATAAAAAGTAACAGTTTTGAATACGAAAAATTTTATGATAGGGCATTAGTAAGTGAGC
>CAMHMW010000058.1 GCA_946186335.1 uncultured Candidatus Melainabacteria bacterium | reverse complement strand
AGTGATTTTTTGTGATCTGTCGGCATCCCACATAAATGCTTTCATAAAGGATTCACCTTTTTCTGCTCCGTGGAGATCTTGCCAGCAGCGCATTACATCTATTACATTGTCTTTACTGATTGCTCCGCAAACTGCCTCAAATACTTCATCATCAGTACCTACGCAGTATGTAGCATCATAGAATGAGTCAACCATATCAATTACGGTATTTGAGTAATTTCCGGTTGTACCAGATGAACCTTGTGTTTCGGTTGTTTGGGTACCTGTTGTTTGTGTTCCTGTGGTTTCACCTGTTGTCTGAGAACCCGTTGTTTGAGTACCTGTTGTCTGAGTTCCGGTAGTTTGAGTACCTGTTGTTTGTTCACCTTGACCGACTTTTGCCGCTTTTGTTGCAATTTCTCTTATTGCATTTTGAATTTCACGGCTTTTTTCCAAAGCCTCTTGCGGAGTGTATTTATCCTGAGAACCTGTAAGTTCTGTTAATTTATTTTCCTGTTCTTCAAGTTCTTTCAACAATTTATTAATTTCATCTTTTTGTGCATCGGTTATGCCTTCTTGTAAAAGCATAGCGTTCAATTTATCTCTTGTTGCTTTTATTGCATTTAAACAAGAACTGATATTAGAACTTGCCTGCTGATTTATGATAGGATTAGTAATTCCCTGAACATAAGTGTTCAAATCCGGCAGCTGTGTCTGAATGCCGGGTATATTATAACTGCCGCCGCCGATATTACCTAATCTGGTCAAAGCATTTTGATTAAGACCGAGCGCTGCGGTAAAATCAAGCATATCAGGATCTACTGTATATACGTGTGTTTCTCCCGAAAAATTTGCCCAACCACCGGGTAATAAGTTACCATATACGTATGGAATGTTCGGTATTGATGAATAAGAATATGTCATAATTTTCCCCGTTTCTCTTTGTTAAGTTTCCCCTTACTTTAATAAAAAATTTTGCGTCGTCAAAATTGCATGGGGGTAAATGTTTTTTCATGTTTTGCATGTTTGAAACCTCTTTACAGAGTGAATTACAGCCTGAAATATTTGTTGTTACAATTCTTAATAATTATGTAAGATGTTGATTTATGGTATTATATCTTTATGAAGACATTGGCAAGATTTATACAATCAAAACGGGCAGAATTGGACTTGACGCAGAAAGCATTGGCTGTGATGTCGAATGTTCCGCTTGAAATAATAGAAGAAGTTGAGGACGGAAAAGCCTTGTTTTTATCAGTAACCGTTCGTCAGGCATTGGCAAAAGTTTTGAGATGTGATCCTGAGGATATTAAGGCTCTGGAAAAAGACATTGCTGCTGATATTGTGTCACCTGAGGTTATCGATAGCTTAAAAGAATTGATTTTAAACGGAGCAGGCGGGTTAAAGTGTCCGAAATGCGGTGCGCCGCTTGAAACAAGAATTGCAAAAATGTACGATTTGGAGGACAATCTTGTTCTTCATCCGAAGGCTCATTGTACAAAATGTCCGTTCCAAATTCATTCGTAAGGGTAAATGTATGCTGTCAACCATTTTAGGTTGCAAATCTATTGTAAAAGCGGGGTAAATATATGAAAATCGGTGTTGTCGGTTTAGGTTTAATAGGCGGTTCAATATTTAAGGATTTAATTAAACTCGGGCATGATGTTGTCGGAGTTTCCGCATCACAAACGGGTGCAAATATTTATAAAGATTATTCCATGCTTAAAGACTGCGAAATTGTTTTTGTATGTTCCGCAATGAATAAAACGCTCGGAGTTCTTGACGAGTTAGAAAAATACTTAACTCAGAAAACAATTGTAACAGATGTGTGTTCTCTTAAAAGTTTTGTATGCCAAAAACAAAGACCATATCAATTTATTCCCTCTCATCCGATGGCAGGTACGGAACATAAAGGTTTTGAAAACTCATTTGAAGGGCTGTTTAAGGGTGCAAAATGGGTGATTACACCATTTGAAAACACAAATCAGGATGAGTTGACAAAACTGGAAAGTCTTATAGAACAACTTGGGGCAGAAATTGTAAAAACAACACCGAAAGAACATGATGAGGCGGTTGCCCTGATTTCTCACATGCCTATGGTTATTGCACAGGCTATTTTTAAAACGGCAGAAGATAATGGTTTGGCATTAAAAATTGCATCATCAGGTTTTCGGGATATGACGCGTCTTGCAATGTCAAACCCTGAAATGGCAAAGGATATGGTTGAGATGAATAGTGAAAATATCCAGAATGCCATTTTGAAATTGTATAAGTCTATCGGTGACTTAACACACGAAAATTATTCTGAGAAAATTGAACAAATAAGAGCAAAACGCTCTGAGATGTTTAAATAGAAATTGCCGGACTTTTTTGTCAAACATACATAAAAAAGCCTTCACAATTTTGTGAAGGCTTTTTTCGGGATTGCTAAATTTTAAACTGCTGCTTTTGCAACTTTTGCCGCGGGACCTTTTACAAAGAAATTCTTAATCGGTTCATAAACTTTCTTTGTTACAAATTCCGCAGCCTTTGTCACATAAGGTTTAACAGCGTTATAGCCTTTTGTTGCCAAATCTTTTGCTTTGGTTATTGCAGGTTTAACAACATCTTTTACGCTTTGCGGAATGTGTTTTGCAACTTTGTCAATATAGGGTTTTGCCAAATCCAAAACTTTTTGTCCGCCCGCTTTAATTTTACCTCTGAATACGAATGCTGTGATTGCAGCCGCTACGATTGCCGCAAGAGTTACTGCTTTCTTAGCGGTTTTATTTGAATCATTTTGTTCCGGATTATAAATTCCGGGTTTCCATGTTGTATATTCTCCTGTTTTCGGATCAATATAAGCCTTATCTTTAAACGGATTAACGTATTGCATACGTTTTTTTGCATCTGTAATCTTCTTTTGTTGTTCGGGAGTAAATGTATACAATCCCGGATTTTGTACATAACCAAGTGAATCTACTGCCATAATAATTTCCCCTTTCAATACTTTCTATGAAATATAACTTTCAACCTATATTTGTATAAAGGAAATTTTTAATTACGAATTGCACGCTTGTAAAATTTTTGTTACAAAAAAGCGGCTGAAATTGTTTAAAATCAGCCACTTTTCATGTTAAGTTTTTGTAATATTTGTTATTCAACAATTGCCATCGGTGAATTTTTTTCAAGATGTAAGGTATCGATTAAAGAGTTTAATCTCGTAAATACCTCTTTAAATTGCGGAATAGAAAGACTTTGTTTACCGTCGCTCAATGCCTGTGAAGGATTGTGGTGAACTTCAACCATAACACCGTCTGCACCTGCAACAAGACCTGCTTTTGCCATGGGTTCAATCAGGTATCTTTGACCTGTTCCGTGGCTCGGGTCAACAATAATCGGTAAGTGAGAATATTTTTTTATAACAGGAATTGCGGATATATCAAGTACATTTCTGGTAAATGAACTGTCAAAACCTCTGATTCCTCGTTCACAAAGAATAACTTTTTCGTTTCCGTTATACATAATGTGTTCTGCGGCAAGCAAAAATTCTCTTATTGTGCTTGCGGGTCCTCTTTTTAAAATTACAGGCTTGTTGCAATGACCGACTGCTTTTAAGAGTTTGAAATTCTGCATATTTCTTGCACCTATCTGAATAATGTCAGCATATTTGCAGACTAAATCCAAATCTGCAGAATCCATAAGTTCGGTTACAATTAAAAGTCCTGTGTCTTGCTTTGCTCTGGCAAGCAGTTGCAGACCTTTTTCGCCTAAACCATCAAAATCATAAGGTGAGGTTCTGGGTTTGAATGCGCCGCCGCGCAGGAATTGGCAGCCGAGTTCTTTTGCTGCCTGAGCAACCTGTAAAAGCCCGTCATAATCTTCTTCAACCGAACATGGCCCGACCATTGCAACAGGGCGGTTTGCACCCCCTATTTTTACTCCGTTTTCAAATTCAATAACGGTATCTTCCGATTTTCTGTCACGGGAAGCAAGTCTAAAGGGTTCACGAATGAATTTTATCTGCTTAACTCCGTCCATTGCTTCAATTCTTTCGGGTGAAAGAGTTGTTTTATCGCCCAGAGCATCAATGACTGTATGTACATCGCCTTCGTGGACAATTACCTGAAATCCGTGTTCTTTTAATAATTCCGAAACCGCCTGAACATTTGATGCGGTTGCGTCACGTTCCATAATTATAATCATAATTTCAATTCCTCATGTATTTTTCCAATTACTATTAAATTATAAATTTTTTAAAATTTCAATAATCTCAGAGGGGTTATTGATAATTTTTTCGGCTCCGTTACTGATTAGAAAGTTTCGGTCTTTAAATCCCCAGCATACACTAATACACTGCATATCCGAATTTTTTGCCGTCTGAATGTCAACTTCGGAATCTCCTATATAAACAGCATCTTCACTTTTTAAATTAAAATATTCTAAAACTTTTAAAACCGTATCAGGAGCAGGTTTTTTTCTAATGCCGGCAGCTTCATTTTCTCCTGATGAAAAATCAATCAAATTTAAAAAGTATTTTTTACAAAGCGCTTTTACAGCCATATCAAACTTATTTGATACCACAGATATTTTATAATTATTATTTTTTAAAATATTCAACATGTCAATAACGCCATCATAAGGTGCAGTTTTATTATACATATTTTCCGAATATATTTTTTTAAAAGTTTTTATGCAGTTTTCAAAATTAGGATTATTTCTCCCATCTGGAATTGCCCGCTCAATGAGTTTATCAACCCCGTTTCCGACAAAATTTTTTACTTCCTCTTTTGTTCTTTTGGGATAATTAAACCTTTCAAGCATGGCATTTGTGCTGTCAGTCAAATCATCAAGGGTGTTTAATAAAGTTCCGTCCAAATCAAAAATTATAATCTTTTTTCTCATAGTAATAATTATACTCAATAACAGAAAATGTGGTATAATCATCGGAGGAGGTTTGTATGGAAGAAAAACCAAATTACACGCCGGCATTTATTATAGGGCTTTTTGTTATAGTTGTTGTATTAGTTTGCGGACTGACAAATTATAAAACCGAAATTTTGAAATGTTCAAAATCAGATGATGTTTGTAAAATTGAAAAAACGAATCTATTTAATATGAAATCGGAAAAAAGAATTGCAAAATATTCAGAAATCACCGGTGTATCATATTTTCGCCAAAAGGTAAAAGGTAACAGATACGGAAAAGGTTATAAGGAATATCTGCTTTCATTTGATACAAAAAACGGGAATCAGGTTCAGATTTTTTCAAAATCATATTACGAAAAAGATGAAATTAACAGTGTTGTAAAGGTTTTGAGCTCGAAACTGAAAGAAGATTTAGAAACTTTTGAATATAGTCGTGACAATTAAAATTTTCGCAAAATTTTAATATGTATATACGTTTGTATATCTTGTGTAATAAGGGTTTGGGAAAAACTTTTTAAAATATTTTTGTCAAAAATTTTCTATTTTTTGATAAAAATCGGTGATTTTTTGTATTTTTTGCGAAAATTATCCTGAAAAATACTCCGTTTTAATGAAATTAATTTTAATTTTTGGATTATAATATAGAAAAGTTTAGAAATGTAAAGTTGTGAAATGCGCTTATAACAAGATTTTTAGATATTTGTAAAAATAAGTATTTCATAAATTTTTAAATAGTAGTATTATAATTTTATAAATTAAAGGAGGTTACAAACATGTTTACATCTAGCAAAAAAGAACAAAAAGAAATGCAAGCTCAAATTATTGAATCAGCAGGCAAAATTTACAATTATTTGTCAGACAAAGGTGAAGTTACTATTAACAAATTAAGAAAAGATATGGATTTAGATGATAATTTCACATACATGGGTTTAGGCTGGTTATCAAGAGAAGATAAAGTAGCTTATACTCAAAAACCGAAATCAGTTACTGTTAAATTGGTTTAATAAATAGGCTGAACAATAGAAAGGCGGGCAGGTTTTACATCTGACCGCCTTTCTGTTATAATGCTTTAAAATATTGTAGTGTCAGTTTATTTAAAAGGAGTAAAAATTATGGATTTAAAAGGAACTAAAACCGAAAAAAATTTGCAAACGGCATTTGCCGGTGAATCGCAGGCAAGAAATAAATATACTTATTATGCCTCACAGGCAAAAAAAGACGGATATGTTCAGATAAGCAAAATTTTTGAAGAAACCGCAAACAACGAAAAAGAACATGCTAAATTGTGGTTTAAATATCTGCATGGCGGCAAAATTCCCGAAACAATCGCAAACCTTAAAGATGCGGCAGACGGTGAAAACTACGAATGGACAGATATGTATGCCGGTTTTGCCAAAGATGCGAAGGAAGAAGGTTTTGATGAATTGGCAGTACTTTTTGAAATGGTTGCAAAAATTGAAAAATCACACGAAGAAAGGTATAGAAAATTATTGTCAAATATAGAAAAAGGCGAAGTATTCAAAAAAGTCGGAGAAAATAAATGGGAATGCGGTAATTGCGGTCATATTCATTACGGGGAAAAAGCTCCCGAAATTTGTCCCGTTTGCGCACATCCTCAGTCATATTTCTTTGTAAAAGCAGAAAATTATTAATTAAAAAATTTTTTTAATCAAAAGTGGGCAATTTTATTGCTCACTTTTTTCATGGAAAAATATTCTTTTTGTTGTATTATTATAGGGATACATTACTCGAGGATAACAAGGCGGATTATGAGAAATTCAAAGTATTCGGCAATAATTATAGGCAGCGGAATTGCGGGTTTGTATTCCGCACTCAAAATTCAGCAGGGTTCCGTATTGCCGGATGGAGTTTTACTGATTACAAAATCAAAACTCGGGGAAAGTAATTCATATTATGCACAAGGCGGGATGGTTGCCGTTTTGAAAGAAAACAAGAATGATTCAGTTGACTCCCATGTAAAAGATACAATAAAAGCAGGGGCGGGTTTATCAGAACTTGATACAATAAGATTTATAAGCGAAAATTCGGATAAAGTTGTGTATGACCTGTTGAATTTCGGGGTTGATTTTGACAGGGATGAAAACGGAAAATTTACTCTGACAAAAGAGGCAGCCCATAGTGTAAACAGAATTTTGCACTCCGGCGGAGATGCAACGGGACGTGAAATAGAAATTGCACTTTGCAGGGCAGTAAAAGAAAATAATAAAATCAAACTTTATGAAAATACACTTGCGGTAGATTTACTTGTTACAAAAGATAATTCCTGCGGCGGGGTAATTATATACGGCGAAAACGGTTATGAAGAAGTTGAGGCTCCTGTCGTTGTTCTTGCAACGGGAGGTCTAGGACAGTTATATAAATATACAACGAATCCTGTTGGTGCAACGGGGGACGGTTTTGCTCTTGCATACAGAGCGGGTGCTGATTTGCAGGATATGGAATTTGTACAGTTTCATCCGACGGTACTTGCCTTTGATGATGAAAAAAATCATAACAGATTTTTAATCTCGGAAGCTGTCAGAGGGGAAGGGGCAAAACTTTGCGATAAAAACGGTGTTGAATTTATGGCAAAGTATCATGAAAAACTTGAACTTGCCCCCCGTGATATTGTTGCCCGTGCAAATTTTTGTGAAATGAGAGATAACAATGTTTCAAATGTTTACCTGAATGCGACCGTAATCGGAAAAGAAAAACTCTTAAAAAGATTTCCGACAATTGCGAAAAAATGTCTGGAAAGCGGAATAGATATAACAAAAGACTATATCCCCGTAGCACCTGCCGCACATTATTTTATGGGCGGGGTAAAAACCAACCTCAGAGGGGAAACCTCACTTAAAGGTTTGTTTGCAATAGGAGAGGTTTCATCAACAGGTTTGCATGGCGGAAACAGACTTGCAAGTAATTCACTTTTAGAGTGTGTGGTTTGTGCCTACGAAGTTGCGGAGTTTCTCAAAAATAAAGATTTAACTGTAAATAACGATTTTGATTACGATGAAATTCTTACAAAGTATGAGGGTGAAATTGAAAAAAATAATAATACGGATGAAATTAAATCAGAACTTCAAAATATAATGTGGGAAAATGTCGGAATTTTCCGTAATCGGGAAACCTTGGAAAAGGCACTTGAAAAAATAGCCGAATTAAAAACGAAATTTAATCGTGAATATCTTTGTGCAACGATTAATGAATACGAATTACGCAATATGCTTATTACCGCAGAACTTGTTGTAAAATCGGCATTTAACCGTAAAGAATCAAGAGGGGCGCATTACCGTACGGATTATCCTGATACCGGTAATGTTTGTGAGCATAGTATAATAAATAAAAAAACTATAAGGAGAAAAGATTTTGTTAGCTAATTTTTTTGTGGAAGACCATGTTAAATCGGCACTTAAAGAGGACATCGGATTTGGCGATGTTACAACCGAAAGTATTGTGACGGAAGATAAAATATTTGAAGGGAAACTCGTTTCAAGGTGTGATGGGGTTGTCTGCGGTCTTGAAGTTTTTAAAACGGTTTTTAAAGTTTTATCTGATAAAGTTGAAGTAGAATTACTTTTTAAAGACGGGGACGATATAAAAAAAGGTGATGTTCTTGCAAAGATAAAAGGAGCAGGAAAATATCTGCTTTTGGGGGAACGTGTTGCGCTTAACTATATTCAGAGAATGAGCGGTATTGCAACAGAAACCAGAAAATATAAAAATGCTATCGGGGATTTGCCCTGTAAAATTGTTGACACAAGAAAAACAACTCCAAATTTCAGAGCTTTTGAAAAGTATTCCGTAAAAGTTGGCGGCGGTGCTTTGCACAGGTTTAATCTTTCGGATTGTGCAATGATAAAAGACAATCATATTAAGGTTGCCGGCTCGGTTACAAATGCAGTAAATCTTGTTAAAGCAAATCTTTCTCATGCCCATAAAATAGAACTTGAATGTGACACAATAGAACAGATTAAAGAGGCGCTTCCCTTGGGTGTTGATATTATTATGCTTGACAATATGAATTTTGAACAAATGAAAGAAGCGGTAAAACTTATTGACCACAGAGCAATTGTTGAGGCAAGCGGAGGAGTTAATCTGGATACCGTCAGAGAAATTGCACAGTGCGGAGTTGATATAATTTCATCAAGTGCAATTGTTGCAAAAGCCCCCGCACTTGATATTGCACTTGATATGTAAGATTTTCAATCTGAAAATTCTTATTCTGTTACTTCGGGTCAAAGTATGCAAATTTTGCTTTCAGCAAATGTGTAAGTTGGGTTTTCAGCAAATGTGTAAGTTGGGCTTTCAGCAAATGTGTAAGTTGGGCTTTCAGCCCAACATAATAAACATAAATTAAATGACAAAATAGGCAAATTATGATACAATATAGCCACAAGGGTTAAGTTTATGATGAGTCAGACCAAAAAATTATCAATTGCTTTTTTGTGGCACATGCACCAGCCTGTTTATCAGTTAACAGAAAAAGGCGATTATCTTATGCCATGGGTAAGACTCCATGCGGTTAAAGATTATCTTGATATGGCTTTGTGGGCGAAAAAGTTTGATAATCTGAAACTTAATTTTAATTACGTTCCGGTATTGCTGGATTCGATTATAGATTATGCTGAAAATGATGCCTATGACATTAATGCCAGAATGCTTGTAACTCCGCAGGATAAATTTTCTGACGAAGACAAAATATATATTCTGAATAATTTTTTTGACGCTAATTATCAGACAATGATTTTACCGAACGAAGAATATCACAGGCTTTATAAAATTGCGCAGTCTGATGAAACTAACAATATTTCAATTTTTACAAATCAGGAATATGCTGATTTGACTGCACTTTTTAACCTTGCATGGATAGACCCGTCATTTAAAACCTCCGATAAAACCTTAAAAAATCTTGTTAAAAAAGGAAAAAATTATACTCTCGAGGATAGAAATGAAATTTTAAATATTCAAAGAGATATAATCAAAAAAATTGTACCGACTTTAAAAAAACTGGTAGAAAAAGATAAAATTGAAATCACAACAAGTCCGTATTATCACCCGATTTTACCGATTTTGCTTG
>CAMHMW010000057.1 GCA_946186335.1 uncultured Candidatus Melainabacteria bacterium | reverse complement strand
CCTGTTGACCAATATGTCGGCGGTATTGAACACGCAATTCTACACCTTTTGTATTCAAGATTTTTCACAAAAGCATTACGTGACTGCGGACTTTTAGACTTTGATGAACCGTTTAAAAATCTTTTAACGCAAGGAATGGTATTAAAAGACGGTTCAAAAATGTCAAAATCTAAAGGTAACACAGTTGACCCCGATGAAATCTTTGAAAATTACGGAGCAGATACCGCAAGATTATTTATCCTGTCCGATTCTCCTCCGGCTCGTGATTTTGACTGGTCTGATGCAGGAGTTGAGGGCTGTTACAAATTCCTAAACAGGGTTTGGCGTCTGATTTCAACCAATCAGGATAATATTAAACTTGATTATAAACTGAACTTCCCGCTTGAAAAATCAAACGATGATTTAATCAGAACGGTTCATATTGCGATTAAGGGTATCACAAATGACATTTCAAACGATTTCCAATTCAATACGGTTATCTCAAAATATCGTGAACTTGTTAACGCAATCTATGACTGGCAGGCTAAAAAACCAAACCTTAATGATGAAGATAAACAGGTTTTGAGTTTTGCAATCGTTTCGTTGATGAAGTTGATGTCCCCTGTTGCAGTTCACCTGACAGAAGAAGCATGGCACGAACTTGGCGGCAAGGGTTCAATTCACGAACAAGACTGGTGCAAGTGGGATGAAAACCTTGCAAAAGCAAGTTCTATAACACTTGTTGTTCAGATTAACGGTAAAGTTAAAGACAAAATTGAGGCTGATGAAGGATTAAGCGATGAAGAATTAAAATCAATTGCTCTTGCAAGTCCGAAAATTAAAGCCCTGACAGAAGGAATGACAGTAGTAAAAACTATTGTAGTACCCAAAAAACTTGTTAACATAGTCGTTAAGGGATAGATAATATCTGGTAACTATATAGAATGTTACAGGCTAAAAAGTACCGTCATTCTGAGCGAAGCGAAGAATCTATTATATAAAACAGATTCTTCGGGCTAAAGCCCTCTGAATGACGAGGTTTTTGGTAAATTTGGTGCTAAAAAGTATATAATTGCCTAATATTTTGTTGGGCTTAAAGCCCAAATTACAATATTTCACAGGGCGGGCAAAGCGTAAGCATGCCCGCCTTTTAATTTTTTGCCCCAATTTTTATGCTAAAATACTCTTATGAATATCACTGCAGGAAAATATAAAGGTCAAAAAATAACTGCACCTGATGAAAATATCACCCGTCCAACTTTGTCAAAAGTAAGGATGAGTGTATTTAACACTTTGCAGGCTATGATGAATTTTGAGGGAGCAAGTTTTCTGGATATGTTTTCAGGCTCGGGAATTATGGGACTTGAAGCCTTATCAAGAGGGTTTTCAAAAATCGTTATGTTTGAAAAAAACAAAAAAGTTTACAACGTAATAAAATCAAACATAAAAAAATACGAAAAAGATAACGACATAAAACTTGTTTTGGGTGACTGCCTGAATAATAAATTTCTTTATAAAAGCGAAATAAAATATAATATTATATATATAGACCCGCCATATTATTCGGGGGTTTATGAAAAAAGTCTGGAAACTGCATCAAAAATCTGTGACGGGATAATTATTTTGGAACACGTTGTGGAATTAGACCTGACAAGTTATAATATCCTAAAACAAAAAAAATACGGGGATAAATTTGTTACTTTTATTAAAATATAGACGAAATTTATCTTTTTATCTATAATTGGACAAGGGATTTGGTAAATCTATGGAAGAAGAAAAGAAGAAAAAAGTATTACTTGTAAAATTATCATCACTTGGGGATGTAATCTTTAACATACCGCTTGCAAACGCACTAAAAGATGCAGGTTATGAAGTTACATGGCTTGTTTCCGAAAAGGGTATTCAGGTTGTAAAAGACAACCCCTGTGTCGATAAAGCAATTTTAGCACCCGTTGTAAAATGGAAAAAACGGGGAATGTCTTTTGAAAGTTTTAAGGAATATCTAGAGATTTTAAAACAAATCAGAGCGGAAAAATTTGACATCGCAATTGATTCTCAAATGATGCTGAAAAGCCTGTACTGGATGCTTTTTTGCGGGGCAAAACGCAGAATAATATCAAAAGAGGCTCGCGAAATGGCTATTTTGGGCGGAAATGAGTGGATAGATGATATATCTTATGCACCAAATTCCCCGATTGTTCTAAATTATCTTAAGTATGCAAATTATCTGGGGATAACCCCCGAAAAAATCAGAGTAACTCTCCCCAAACGCAACGAAGAACAAATTAAAAAAGTTGATACTCTGCTTGAAAATTTAGATAAGACAAAACCGCTTGTTGTTATGGCGCCCGCAACAACATGGAAAAACAAACACTGGGACAAAGACGGCTGGAAATCCGTTGCGGATAATATTTCTCAAAACTGTAATCTTGTATTTACGGGAGGACCAAACGACAATGAACTTATTGAATACATAACAGGCGGGAAATACTTAAACCTTGCGGGTAAAACGGATATTATGGAACTTATGGAAATATTTTCAAGAGCAAAACTTGTAATAGCACCTGACAGCGGAAGTGCTCACCTTGCATGGGCAACAGGAAACCCCGCAGTTATTGCAATATTTACCTGCACCCCGAAAGAGGTTTTAGGACCATACGGAGATAAAGCCAAATACATTTCTATGGGCGGTGAAGGGCTTCCATGCCAGCCATGTTTTAAACGTAAATGCAAATTACACAAAAATATTGATGCATGCACAAAATTTCCTAACCCGAAAGATGTTATTGATGTGGCAAACGGGTTGATATTTGGGTAAAAGGGTGCTATAATCGGTAGTTGTTCACTATTTTCGGCAAAATAAAGGATTTTAATGGGTTTATTTGATAAATTTAAAGAGATAACAAAAAAAGTTTCGGAAGTTGAAGACAATATTTATCATGAAAAGCGTGATTATCTTGAAATATATGAACGCAACCTTCAACTGGAAAAAGAAATTGCCGAAAGAACAAAAGATTTAAACGTTGCAAACAAACGTATGTTCACCCTCCAGCACATTTGGGATATGATGAATTCTTCAACCCCGCTGGAAAATGTATTGGAAGCCATTGTAAACAGCACTCAGGGTGAACTCGGGTATATGCACTGTTCAATTATCAGAAAATATAATGATGAAAACGGAGATTATCTGCATATTATAGCACAGTCAGAGGACGGACTTATTGACCGGTTGAACAATATTATAGGTTCACCAGCAATACAAACAAGACGTCTGACCTATTCCCCCGAAAGTATTTTTGCGGACACTATGCGCCAGCAGACAATTATTCAGTCAAAAGCAATAAATTTGTCTTTAAAATCTATCCTGCCCGAAGTTCCCGATGAAACAATAATGGCAGTAGTAACCAACCAACCCGTTAAATCAATAATTGTTGTTCCGCTTTATACTCAAAAGAAAGAGTTTGGATGGTTCTGCGTATTTTCATCAAGAGAAGAACTTGCAGCATCCGAAATGGATTTTCTCGGACTTTTTGCAAAACAAATTGAAATGGCAATCACTATTGCAGACCTTTTCCAAGCGGTTCGTGAACAGGCAGTAACCGATGCTCTGACAGGTTTATACAACAGACGTTATTTTGAAGAAGCAATAGAAAAAGAAGTTCAGCGTACAAAACGCATAAAACAGCCTTTTTCAATTATAGGAATTGACCTTGATTATCTAAAGAGAATAAACGATACTTACGGACATACTTTTGGCGACATTGCAATAAAAACAATTGCGGATGTATTAAAGAAAAATGCCCGTTCGGTTGATGTTCCGGCACGTATCGGCGGAGAAGAATTTAACGTATTACTTCCGGGTGTCGGTTCAGATGGTGCAATGATAGCAGCGGAAAGAATACGTAAATCTATTGAGAATGCCGAAATTGATACCATCGGACATATTACGGGAAGTTTGGGAGTTGCAACTTATCTTGAACACAGCGATAATATTGAAGAAGTTTTGGAACTGACCGATCAGGCAATGTACACCTCAAAACGCAACGGTCGTAACAGGGTAACTCTTGCTCAAAATATTAATGAAACCTCTTGGCAGGAAATTGCCGTTAATACTTTCCTTGACATATTATCCAAAAACCGTATCCCGAAAGCAAAACACCTTTCAAAAGAATTATGTCTGAAATTACAGGCTCCCGCAAACAAAGACGAGGTTTCAAAAGAATCATTATATACGGTTGCCGATATGCTGACAAAACTTTATAATCCGATGCACTCATCAGGGGTTATAAAAAATAAAGTTCTTATGGCGGTATCACTTGCAAAACGTTTTGACCTTTCAAAAGCGGATATTGATAACCTGAGAATTGCAGTACTTTTATACGATATAGGTAACCTGATGTTACCGGATGAACTATTACAAAAAGCAACTCCGCTGACAGATGAAGAACGTGAAAAAATTAAAAATCACCCGATTATTGCGGCAAGAGAAATCTTAAAACCTATTTCATATATTCAGGATGTATTACCTATTATTGAACACCACCACGAAAACTGGGACGGCTCGGGTTATCCGAATAAAATTTCAAAAGAAGAAATTCCGATTACCTCACAAATTATTCTTATTATTGATGAATACTTTGCCCTCATTGAACAGCGCCCTTATCGTAACAAAATGTCCGGAAAAGACGCTTTGGAAATCATTAAAGCCGATTCGGGCAAAAAATGGAACGATACCCTCGTAAAAGAATTTATTTCACTGATTGAGCATGATATAGTTTAATCATGAGAGAAAAAGAATTAATTAATATAATAAAAGAAACCGCAAAATCTGATTATATCGGGGATGATTGTGCATATTTAAAAGATTTGGGAATTGTCGTAACACAGGACAGCCTTGTAGAAAACGTCCATTTTTCACTTGATTTCGCAACTCCTTATCAACTTGGTTATAAATCTGTTATGGTAAATTTTTCTGATGTATATGCAGGCGGTGGAGAACCGAAATATATTACAATTTCACTTTCTCTGCCGTCATATACCGGTCAGGAATTTGTAAAAGAGTTTTATGAGGGGGTAAATGATGCCTGCAAAAGTTCTGTAAAGGTTATCGGCGGAGATTTAACGGGTTCTGATAAGGTTTATGTTTCAGTTTGTGCTATCGGCACAACAAACGGACACAATGTTTCGTCAAGACGTAACGCAAAGGCGGGTTATAAAGTTGTTGTATCAGGGCATCACGGCTCATCAGCTCTCGGATTAAAAATGCTTTTATCAAAAACCTCAGAAGAAAATCAATTTATTAAAGCACATCTTATGCCCGAAATACAGGGTGATTTTGCAACGGAAATCTCAAAAACCGTTAAAGAACCTTATGCAATGATGGACACCTCAGACGGCTTAATGGATGCTCTGTCCGCTGTTGCAAACGAAAGCGGGGTTTGTCTTGATATTGATTTTGAAAAAATTCCGCATGATAAAGATATTGAAAACTATGACAATTGGCAGGATTTAGTTCTTTTTGGAGGAGAAGATTACGGAATAGTTGCAGTTATTCCCGAAAAATATGAAGTAAATGCTCCGACAATCGGTTATGTTAAAGAAGGTGACGGAGTATGTCTTAAAATTAACGGCTCTGTTATTAAATATTCAAAAAAGGATGTCGAAAATAAAATATTTAACCACTTTTCTTAAATATTAAATTATGTTACAAAAAATTTGCCCTTTGAATTAAGATATACTAATAATACTTTATATATTTAAGAAGAATAATAAGGAGAGCATACTATGGGTATGGACAATGTTGATGACATAAAATCCATTGAGGAACTGCGCAAAGCACAGGCTGCCGCACAAGCTCAGGGAACATCTATTACAAACTACAACCAGTGGGAGCAAATTCTCGAAGATTTGGAAACTGCCGGTGTTGAATCAACAGGTTCTTTTGAAGGCGATTTGAAACTGCATTCGGAAGTAATGAAAAAAATTGAAAAATTTATTGAAGATATGCAGGAAGCCCAAAAGCAACAGGAAATAAAACCCCAGAACAATGACCTTTCCAAAGTAGATAAACAAACAACAACTGATAAAGATCAGGTTATTAAAGCAAATGTTGCAAACGGCACAAGTTCGGCTATTATGTCTGATTATATGAAATACTATCACATGCTGTAAATATTTTTTAAAATATGAAAGGCGGACAGGCGGCAGGTCTGTCCGTCTTTTTAGTTTAAGGGTTATGCTGGACTAAAAGCCCAACTTACACATTTATTCTGTTTTGAACTTATCCTACTTATAAACTTAACGGTCTTATCCGACTTAATGACCTTCATGTTAACAAATGTAACAAAAATATAACATGTTGAAATCATGAAATTTTTTAAAACTTTATATATACAAGAGAGATTAAGCAATTAAATAAGGAGACGAGATATGGCATTTTTAGCTTTGGCAAGTCAAAAGAGTTTATTGGCTTTGCAGAAAAACTTTTTACAATTCCAGTATGTACACATTCAAAACCAAATTCACATTGCGACAACACAAATGACCGCAATTGAAAGAGAGTATTCAAGTCAGGAAAACTCTGATTGTACTCAAGACGCAGATTACATCTACTACAAAGATTTGGATGACCAGTTGGAAACAGAAAAAGATTCACTGGATTCACAGATTACTGCAATTGAAAACGAAATTTCAGGTTTGAAGACACTTGTAAACAACAACATCAAGTCAAGTTGTACGCTTAACTTAGCATCAGGCGGCTAGTAAAAGTTGAAAAACGAAACTATGATTTATTAATCATTTTTTCAAACAATTCTACGGTGTTTAGCATAAGTGACGCAATGGTCATAGGTCCGACACCGCCCGGAACAGGTGATATGTATGATGCAATTCGGGATGCTGTTTCAAAGTCTGCGTCTCCTCGGGTCTTCCCGTTTTCATCTTTGAAAATCCCGACATCAACAATCACACAATCAGATTTTAACATTTCCCCTTCAATAATTTTTTTCCCTACTGCTGAAATAACTATATCAGCAGTTTTTGTTATCTGAGCGAGATTTTTTGTATGACTGTGGCAAACCGTAACCGTTGCATTACGGTTTAAAAGCATTTGGGAAAGCGGGCGTCCGACAATATTTGAACGGCCGATTACAACAACATGTTTACCGTCAAGTTCAATATTATACTCATCCAAAAGCAGCAAAACTCCCTTTGGAGTACAGGGATAAACCAAAGGTTCATAACCGGAAAAAAGTCTGCCAAAATTATACGGAGTAAAACCGTCCACATCTTTTTCAGGTTTTATGGCATTTATAATATTTTTTTGCGAAATGTGTTTTGGCAAAGGTAATTGGACAAGGATTGCCGTAACGCTTTCATCATTATTTAATTCGTTAATCTTTGAAAGTAATTCTTCTTCTTTTGTTTCTGACGGCAATTCTATAATAACGGAATTTATCCCCAAACTTTGTGCAGTTTTTTTCTTGTTTGCAACATAGATTTTGCTTGCAGCATTATCTCCGACAAGAACCACAACAAGAGTCGGTTTTTTATCAAACCTGTCAAGTTTTTGCCTCAGGTCGTTCAGAATTTTATCTCTTAACTTTTTCCCGTCTAATATTATAGCCATAAATGGATTATAACATAAATTTCAGATGAATGTAATGTTATGTTATAACAGATATGTAAATTGGCTTTAAGCCGAATAAAACACAATACTACAACAATTCTTTCAAATAGTTCGGGAGAGCAAAACGGGCATTGTGATAATCTCTGTTATAAATTTTGCAGGTCGGTATTATTTGGGCCGCACGTTCTTCGTTATAATATTCAAGCGGTTTTACATCAACCGAACAAAATGCCCATGCCCAGTATCCTCCGGGATATGTCGGAATATTTGAGGTATATGTTGCAACAGTCGGAAAAACTTTTTTAAGTTGTTTATACATCTTTTGAACAGACTCTTTTTGTGCAAAAGGCGATTCTGATTGTGCAACCATAATCCCGCCTTTTTTGAGTGAATTTTTTACGTTAGTATAAAATTCATCGGTAAATAAGCCTTCCCCCGGTCCCATCGGGTCGGTTGAATCTATTAAAACGATGTCAAATTCATCTTGTTTATCTTTCATATATTCTATTGCATCTTGAACCAGAATTTCAACTTTCGGATTATCAAGTTCACAGGAGATTGTCGGAAGATATTTTTTGCATGCTTCAATAACCATTCCGTCAATTTCACATAAAACAGCCTTTTCAACCGTTTTGTGTTTCATAACTTCTCTTATTGTACCGCCGTCACCGCCGCCGATTACAAGAACGGTTTTCGGACAGGGATGCTGCATCATAGGAATATGAGCAATCATTTCATGATAGTGGTATTCATCTCCCTCTGTTGTCATCATCAAGTCGTCCAGTGTTAAAACTCTGCCCAAATCAGACTCGGTTTCAAACACTTCAACTTTTTGAAACGGTGAATTATCCGAAAATAAGACCTTTCCCGCTTTTATTGCTATTCCAAACCCTCCGGGGGTGATTTCGTGATAATATCCGTTTTCTATTCCGTTTTTCATTATTGCTTTCCCTTTCATTACCGCATCCGGCGATATTTATAAATTAAAACAGTGCAAATCTTTTTAACTATCTAAGTTTATCATATAAAAATTTCTTTTCAAATAAAAATAAACGGAGTATAATATTTACATTGAAAGGGGTTTTAAAATGTATTCAAACCAAATAATATTTGCAAACAGAGTAAAAGTATTTTTCTATATGGCACTAATAACAGCGATTATCGGAGGAGCAGGGTACTACATTTCCGATATGCTGGGTTACGGACTTATGGGAACAGGCATATTTCTGGTTTTTGCAGGTTTGTTGGATTTTGTTGCATATTTTTTCTCTGATACTATTGTTATCAAATCAACCGGTGCCGTTCCGATTAAAGAAGAAGAAATGCCCGAATATTACGCAATGGTACGTGATATGTGCAGCAGAAACGATATAAAAATGCCCCGTCTTTATATGATTAATACAAACGCAATGAACGCTTTTGCAACAGGGAGAAATCAGGATAAAGCGGTTGTTGCGGTTACAAGAGGACTACTGGCAAAACTTACCCCGCAGGAAGTCAGCGGAGTTGTCGGACACGAACTTTCACATATCGCAAACGGTGATATGCTTTTAATGTCAGTTATTTCAATTCTTATCGGTTTTTTAAGTATGTTGGCACACGTATTTCGTTACAACAGTATAATGGGAAGAATGAGAGAAAAAGACGAATCGGGTATTTCATCATTAATCGGAATATTACTGATGATTGCCGCACCGATTGTTGCAACTTTAATAAAACTTGCAATTTCTCGCTCGAGAGAATATATGGCAGATGCAAAAGGTGCTCAAATATGCGGAAATCCGCAATATCTTGCAAATGCTCTTGAAAAAATCAGAAATGACGGACTTTCTATGCCGAACGCAAACGAGGCAACCGCTCATTTATATTTCTCAAATCCTTTTAGTGGCGGAATATTTGCAAATTTGCTTTCTACTCACCCGAATATAAATGACAGAATTAATAAACTTGAAAAGATGGAAAATTTTTAAATTTATTTATTTCCCAAAATGTGGATATGCAGGTGGAAAACTTCCTGACCTGCTTCTTTTCCGGTGTTTATTAAAGTTTTATACGATTTAAGCCCGATTTTTTGGGTCACATCTTTTACTGTCTGTATAAGTTCAGCCATAAGGTTTTTATCTTCAAGTTCGTTTAAAGATTCAACATGAACCTTCGGACAGACAAGCATGTGTATGGGTGCTTTTGGGTTTATGTCGTTGAAAACAACCGTATTTTCGGTTTCATAAACAAATTCCGTATTAAAATCTCCTCTTATAATTTTGCAAAAAATACATTCATCAGCCATAATATTTCTCCTTATCTTATTTTTTTAGCAAGTGAAAGCCCCGCAGGAAGCGGAAGAACGACATTTTCATAATCGGGATTTGCATCAATTTCGTCCAGAAAATCCTGTACCTTTTTTGACCGATACAAAACGCCGTTAGTGGTCAGGTT
>CAMHMW010000056.1 GCA_946186335.1 uncultured Candidatus Melainabacteria bacterium | reverse complement strand
TTTTTCAACAATATTAAGCGGTGCAAAATTTACCGCTCTTAAAAACGGCGGAACAAAACTTTCAATACCGCTTTTGGAAAGTGATACGATTGATGTTCATACCGGTATTGATGCAAAATCAATGAGAGTGCGTATATCTTCAGCGGTCACACAATTACCGGTTTCAGCCATCGCAAAACCTGATAATAAAGAAATTGAAAAACCGGAGAAACCTGATCATAAGGGTAAAATTTATGTTGTTATTGACCCGGGGCATGGCGGTTCGGATTGTGGGGCCTTGCGGGGAAGTATTCAGGAAAAAAATATTACACTTGATGTTTCAAAACGGGTTGAAAAACTCTTAACTCAAAAAGGTTATGAAGTATTTATGACAAGAACAGGTGATGAAACTGTTTCTCTGCAGGAAAGAGTTGACATAAGCGAGAATATTCAGCCTGATATATTTGTAAGTATCCATGTAAATTCGAGTAACAGTGCTACTCCAAAGGGACTTGAAACGCATTATTATAAAGATAACAGTTTGGCTCTTGCAAAGACTGTTCACGCATCATTGCTTAACCATGTAAATGCATCAGATCGCGGCTTGTTTAAGTCTAAATTTTATGTTATTAATCATACGACAGCGCCCGCAATTTTGGTTGAAATCGGATTTATTTCAAATGATACAGAGCGGTCGCAGCTTGTAACGGAAAGCAGAAAACAAGCGACAGCAAAAGCTATTGCCGAGGGTATAAATGACTATTTCAAGAAAAAATAATAATTCACCGATTGCCCTTTTTGATTCGGGTGTTGGCGGGTTAACGGTTTTGAATAAATTAAAAAAGATATTGCCTGATGAAAAATATGTTTATTATGGCGATACTTTACATATGCCCTATGGTGAGAAATCAAAAGAACAACTTTTAAAATATTCCGATGATATTTTTAGATTTTTTGAAAGTAAAGGGTGTAAAGCAGTCGTTATGGCATGTAATACAACATCTTCCGTTGTTTATGAGGATGTTAAGGATAATTATGATTTTAAATTGTTTTCAATAGTGCATTCTGTTTCAGAAGTCCTGTCAAAACTGGATATAAAAAGACTCGGAATATTTGCAACCCGTGCAACAATTATATCGGGTGCATATCAAAGAAAAATTGCCGAATATAATTCTGATATGCAAGTCTTTGGGCAGTATTGCCCTATGTGGGTTCATATTGTTGAAGAAAATTCTATGAATATGCCTGAAAATCAACAGATTATAAAATCAGACCTTGATAAAATGCTTAAAAACAATCCTGAGAAAATAGTTCTTGGGTGTACGCACTACCCGTTTTTGACGGAAATTTTGTCACAGAATGCCCAATCTGATTTATTTATTGACCCTTCTGATTATTTTGCTGAATATATTAAAACATATCTTGAAAAGAATAATATGCTAGCTGATGAAAAAAACGGGGAGAACGAGTTTTATGTAAGTTCAAATCCCGAACAGTTTAAAAAATCTGCGCAAATGTTCTGTAAATTGGATAAATTACCCAAACTTTTAACTTTTTAGAATTTCAGATAAGGCATCATCATAAGATGAAATTTCAATTATGTTTTTCATATTGATTAACTTGTCCTGTGTGACTTTTAGCACAGTTTTGTTTTCTTTTATTGCATAAACGGGTATATTTCGCTTATCAGCCTCAAATACAGGAGTTGAGCCAAGTGAATTATATGGCATAAGAACAAAATCCAAATCATCAACGGTCAACCCTTTTGATAAATCTTCACTTATATGCGGTGCTTGCGAAAGTCCGAGCAAAATACAGGGCAAAAATGTCGGCGTTATGTATTCTGATGCAGATTTCGGGTTAACAATATCAGGATAAATTGTGTAATCTCTGAATGCGGGGGAGTGGGCGCATGGAATTTTATAATGCTTTGAAACGTAATGTGAAATTATAGCCTCAACACCACCAACAGGATCTGCGCCCTCGCCGTTAGAATAATCAGGGTTATCTTCTTCCGCATCCTCAAAAAGACAAACTATTGCAATCGCATTACACCCTTTTTTAATGAGTCTTTCAGTAGATTTTCCTATTGTTTCAATATTATTAACCTTACCGACAGAGATATTATTATCGGTCATATAAAATTCAACCCCGACTTCGTTATCAGTAATATCAAATTCCGCAATATCAATTCCATAAACGGTTTTAACTGCATTTTGAGTGTTTATGTGAACATTTAAAACATCCTGCGGAATTGCTTTATCATAAATTATTCCGATTTTATTGTTATCAGACGGAATAAGTGAAATTTCCCCTTTCATAAAAGAATCAAGAGTATAGCCCTCTGTATAAAGCATAGTATCGGTAATTGCGGAAAACCCGCCGGCATTAACAACATTTGGATTAACAATAAGATTTGTATATTTGGCAAATTTTCTTGCATAAGATCCGGCATCACCCGCATATCCGCCTATGCTTGCTCCAATACCTGTCGGAACAATAAATGCACCGTTTTTTTTATCGTTTAATCTCATTAATATACCTTTCAAGCGAGTGTAGAATTGATTTTGCGGTTTTCTGCTGAAAATCAGGGTTAATTAGTTTTGAGTTATCCTCAGGGTCTATCATGTAGCCAATTTCAAGTAAAACGGCAATGGATTCTGTATTTCTGGTTACCGCAAAACTCTCCTGATGAACTTTATCATCTTTTGTCCCGAGTTCTTTTGTCAGAGTTTCCTGCATAATTCTTGCAAGATGATTAGACTGCGGGTAGAAATAATATACTCCTGTGCCCGAGCGATAGGTTTCAGCCTGAGAATCGGGCAGTGCATTCCCGTGAATACTGATGAATATATCGGTATTATTTTTTTGTGAAAATTTTACTCTGTCATATAGATCTAAATCTCTGTCATCATTTCTTGTCAAAAATACTTTTGCACCTGCTTTTTCCAAAACGCCCTTTGTTTTTAAGGCAATTGCAAGGTTAATATCTTTTTCTTTGTCCCCAAGACATCCTATTGCTCCGTATTCACTTCCGCCGTGTCCGGGGTCAAGTGTAATTTTTAGCCCTTTGAGCGGCTTTCTTGCGTTAATGTTTGGAACTTTTTTTATTTCAATTACAAACTCATTTCCGTTGTTGTAGTATGTCTTGTATCCGAAAAGTTTAAATTTGGTTTCAATTGTCAGTTCATATTTATTTTCGGGAAATCCGTCAAGATTATAAAGTGTAACATCAAGTCCGTTGGCATCGGGTTCATATTTGTTGTCAACAATCTCAAAAACTCTCTTTTCACTCACAATGTACGGAACTTTTTTACTTAGTTTGAATGTATATACTTTTTTATTTTCATTTTCTTCATAAGTTAAGGAATAGATTTCTCCGAAAGAATTGTCATAATCTTTTGATAATTTCAGATAATCTTTCTGAAGCCATGCGTAATCGTCTTGTGCAAGTTTTACTTTGTAATAATCTCCGTATTGTCCGATTACATTAAAAGGTAAGCCTGCTTCAAGATTTTGCAGCCTTGAATGTCCGTTGTCATCAGGAGCGTTTCTCAGCGGAATATTATTCCCGACAGTCAGATAGACCGCAGGATTTTCAAACTCTTTATATTTAATACTTGTTGTGTCTTTATTTTGTTTAGGATTATAGATTGTGTACGTTTGTGGCGGCTCAACTTTATTATCAATGATAAAGTTGTTTGTACCCTCTGATAGTTTTACAACGTGATAAAAGCCGCCGGAGGGGTGAATTTTTACCTTTTTGTCATTGATATAAAGTTCGTTTTTCGGGTTTTCGTTTCCGATAAAGAACGTAACAGGTGAAGATATTGTCACCTCAGATGCTTTCGGATAAACTACCTGTGCTGCATCTGTTTTACTAATCCCCAAAATAATTGCCGTAAATAATATAAAAACTCTCAATTTATTCATAACAATATTATAATACTATATTTTTAAGAAAAATTATAATTTCGTAAATTAATTTAATAATTGTGATATTTACACCGCATTGTGCTAGAATAATGATAGTAGGGATATGAAAAATGATTAGAAGAGAACGTACCGAAAGAAAGAAAAAATCTCAGGGTAAATACTGTAACAGTATTGCCAAGTTATTTGATTTTCTCTATATCTTTTGTATTTGTCTTTTAATCATTCACCTTTTTAATCTTCAGATATTTGATAAAAAAAATTACAGAGAAAAGGGACGATTGCAGCGTTCCAGCCGTGAATTTGCCGTTCGTGGTGATATATTTGACAGGCACGGCTTAAAACTTGCAACCGATAAAATATATTACAATGTTTTTGCAAGACCGGTTGAATATAATAAAAAAGAAAATCCTGCAAAACTTGCAAAACTGCTTTCCCCAGTTTTGGGTATTCCCGAAAAACAGTTAAAACAAAATCTTTCTGCTAATTTACAGGTAATTTCGGTTAAAAAGGATGTTGATAAAGAAACTGCAAAAAAGATTATGGAAATTGTTTCGGATAATAATTTTCGCTCAATTAGTCTTGATAAGAAAAACCGCAGAGAATACCCTCAGGGAATTTTTGCATCACACGTTCTAGGATTTTATAACTTTGATGCGGGTGTATCTAACGGTGTTGAATTAACTGCAAAGTCAAAGCTAGAACACGCTGTTCGTGCTACTTATGAAAAAACGCGTGACGGCAAGATTATATACAAAATTCCGACCGACCCGGTTATTCCGACAAGAAACCCGAAAGGTCAGGATGTCACTCTTACCATTGATGCTGCAATACAGCACGTATGTGAAAAAGAACTTAAAAAGATTATTCAGGAAAAAGATGCTTTGCGTGGTGCCGTTATTGTCATGAATCCTAAAAACGGGGAAATTCTTGCTTATGCAGTTTATCCTACTTATGACCCGAACAAATTTCAGCAGGCTACAAATACACAGATTAAGAACTGGACATTGACAGACGTTTATCCTCCTGGGTCAACGTTTAAAATAATTACCGTAACAAGTGCTATGGAGCTTGGAAAAATTAATGAGCATTCAACAATACAAGATTCGGGGAGAATGCAGTTTGGCGGATATACCATTGAAAACTATGACTATAAGCAAAAAGGCGCTCCTGGAATCATTGATTTGGTTTACCTGTTTGAACATTCAAGTAATATTGGTTCTGTAAATGTAGGTTTTTTGATGACCCACAGAGAATTTTATGAGATGCTCAAAAAATTCGGTTTCGGACAAAAATCGGGTATAGATTTGGCGGGCGAATCGTCAGGTCTGCTGGCTTCGCCAAAATATTGGGATAAAGGTATTCATATGACAATGTCGTACGGATACGGGACATCTGTTTCAATTATGCAAATGGTTTCAGCGGTTTCCGCATTGGCAAATAACGGTGTCAGAGTAACACCACACGTCATAAAATATACCCCTGAGGAGGAAGCCGAAAAAATTAAAAGAATACAAACGGTCAGTCCTGAAACAGCAAAAATCATAACACGTTTGCTGACGGAAAGTGTTAATAAGGGTAAATCGTGTATTAAATCTGACAAGTACAATATTGCGGCAAAGACGGGAACTTCACGCAAACCGCTTGAAAACGGCAGAGGCTATTCCGGAACGATGTACACCTCAACTATCGGCTATTTGCCTGCATCAGATCCGCAGGTTTTGATATACGTTGTCGTTGACAGTGCAAAAAACGGTCCTGTATGGGGTAATACTGTTGCCGGCCCTGTTTTTCACGAAGTGGCAGAGCAAACTGCAAGAATTTTGGACATAAAGCCCGATAAAAATGTTCAGGAAAATAATAAAATTTAAAGATTGGAGATAAAAATGAAACTCGATGAATTAATTGAATACTTACAATATGAAGACTTGGCAAACTTTAAAAATGTTGAAATCTCAGGTATCTCATATAACTCAAAGACCACTAAAAAAGGTGATATTTTTGTATGCTTAGTCGGTGAACATACTGATGGTCATGAATTTGCACAAATGGCTATTGATAACGGTGCTGCTGCGCTGCTTACCGAAAAAGTGCTTGAAGATATAAAAATTCCGCAGGTGGTTGTTAATTCAACAAGACATAAAATTGCGGATATTGCTGACAGATTTTATTCAAGTCCTTCAAAAGGAATTAATCTTATCGGTATTACGGGCACTAACGGTAAAACGACAGTGACTCACCTTATTCAGAAAATTCTTGAGGAAAACGGTGAAAAATGTGCTTTAATCGGAACATTAGGATATAAACTTACTTCAAACGGAGAATACAGAGATGCTAAACATACAACTCCGCAGGCTCCCGAATTGCAGGCAACACTCAGAATGATTAAGGATGTTGAAAAGATTGATAATGTTGTGATGGAGGTTAGTTCGCATGCACTGGATCAGAACCGTATAGGCGGTTGCCGTTTTAACGGTGCTGTTTTGACCAATTTAACACAGGACCATCTTGATTATCACATAACAATGGATAACTATTTCAAGGCAAAGGCTATGCTTTTTGAAAGACTGACAGAGGGTGATTTTGCGGTTATTAATGCCGATGACGAATATGCTCAGAGATTTCTGTCTGTGATTCCGGAAGGTGTCAGTGTTTATACTTATGGGGTAAAACAAAATGCAGATTTAACGGCTAAGGATATAAATTTCTCTCTTAATGGTGCTGAATTTAAACTTGTTATGAAAGATGGTGAGTATAGTGTTAATCTTCACATGAACGGTATGTTCAGCGTTTACAATGTCTTGGCAGCATTGGCATCAGCCGTTGCAATGAGTATTGATATAAATGTTGCCTTAAAAACTCTTGAAAATGTTCACGGAGTTGCGGGCAGATTTGAAATCGTAAATAAAAAACCGCTGGTCATTGTTGATTATGCGCATACGCCTGACGGACTGGAAAATGTATTGAAATCAGCAAGAGAAATTACACCTGAGGATGGAAAACTTATATGTCTGTTTGGCTGCGGTGGTGACAGAGATGCCACAAAGCGTCCTAAAATGGGTAAAATTGCTCAGGAATTGGCGGATAAAATTGTAATCACAAGTGACAACCCTCGTTCTGAGGACCCGCAGCAGATAATAACTGACATAATAGCTGGCTTACAGTCCGTTAATCCTGACAGAGTGATTGTAGAACCCGACAGAGGAGAAGCAATTGCTTTATTAAAAACTTTTGCGCAGAATAATGATGTTGTCTTGATTGCAGGTAAGGGTCACGAAGATTATCAGATACTAAAAGACAAAACAATTCATTTTGACGACAGAGAAGAAGCCAGAAAAGTCTTTGCGGGGAGCGTTGTATAAAACAGGAGTAAAAGTTTTTGATTACAAAATTACTAATTGAACAACATTTTCATGGTGCGTACGGAGTTGATTTTAATAAGGCATCCGTAGATGAAGTGCTGGATTTATCACATAATATTAAACAAGAAGGTGTCGGAGCAATTTTTCCTACTCTTGTCACAGATAGTGTTGATAATATTATCCGTCAGATAAAAATTATAAAAGAAGCATCAAAAAAACAGACTGATGAATGTGCAAAAATCTTAGGTGTTCATCTTGAAGGTATTTTTATTAATCCTGAGAAAAAAGGTATTCATAACCCTGAGCACATTTTAGAACCATCAGTTGATAATTTTAATAAGGTTGCAGATGATTTTATAAAAATTGTTACGCTCGCACCTGAGATGTGTAGTACAAATGATTTAATACCGTATTTAAAGAGTAAAGGAATTAAAGTTCAGGCGGGTCACTGTATAGGAGGTGATTTGTCTGACTGTGACGGTGTTACACACATGTTTAATGCAATGTCGGGAGTTACCCACAGAGGGAAATCTACTGCGCTATCCGCATTGATATCCGATGATTTATATACTGAAATTATAGCGGATGGAGTTCATGTAAGTGATGATGCTTTAAAACTTTTGCTTAAATCAAAGCCAGAGGACAAAATATTGCTTGTATCGGACAGTTTACCATGCGCTCACAGTAATATAAGTAAATTTGTATTTGCGGATGAAACAGTTTATTTTGACGGAGAGAAAGCAACATCATCAAGCGGAACTCTTGCAGGAAGTTCAAAACTTTTACCTGATATTATTAAAATTCTTGGTAAAAAAAATATGTTTAATCCGAAATTTATTGATAATCCATATAATTATCACAACATTGATTTAAACGGACAGATAGAATGGGATGAAGAATATAACGTAGTAAAGGTGGTAAAATAATGCGAAGCGATAATATAAAAAGGGGATTGGCAAGAACCCCACACAGGGGGCTTTTAATGGCAACCGGAGTTAGCAAAAAAAATATGGATGCTCCGTATATTGGAATAGCAAGTTCGTTTACCGATTTAGTTCCGGGGCATATCGGTATGCGTGATTTGGAACGTCAGATAGAAAAGGGTATTCATTCTGCCGGAGGTCAGGCGTTTATTTTTGGTGTTCCTGCCGTTTGTGACGGAATTTCTATGGGGCATTCCGGAATGCGATATTCACTCCCGTCAAGAGATTTAATTGCTGACTGTGTTGAAACAATGGCTCAGGCTCATCAACTTGACGGGCTTGTATTGCTTTCAAACTGTGATAAAATTACGCCCGGAATGCTTATTGCCGCATTAAGAATTAATATACCGACAATTATTGTGACGGCAGGACCTATGCTTGACGGTGAAAGTAAATGCGAAAAGCTGACAATGATAAAAGGTTCATTTGAGGCTGTCGGAAAATACAGAAGCGGAGTTATATCAAAAGACAGATTATTTGAACTGGAAGAAGAATCATGTCCTTCTGCCGGCTCCTGTCAGGGTATGTATACAGCAAACACTATGGCGTGTCTTGCGGAAGTTATGGGTATGAGTTTGCCGTTTTGTGCAACCTCTGCGGCTGTTTCCTCTAAAAAGCGCAGAATTGCTTTTGAAAGCGGAATGCAGGCAGTTGAACTTGTAAAACATGATATAAAACCGCTAGATATAATTAATCGTGATACTCTGCGTAATGCTATTATTGCGGATTTGGCTATGGGCGGCTCAACAAATTCATTTTTGCATATTCTTGCGCTTGCAAATGCAGGAAAAATTGATGTTACCTTAAAAGATTTTGAAGAATTAAGTGATAATATTCATCAGATTTTAAAACTTGACCCTGCGGCAGAACCTACAATGACAGATTTTCATAAAGCGGGTGGTGTTCAGGCTTTATTAAAAACGTTAGATGCCGCAAAAGTCGGAATAAAAGATAATATCACAACAAGCGGTCTGAAATTATCAAGGCTTTATAAAGATGCCTATGTTAATAGCGACTTAATACATCCTTATGATAACCCTCTTACAACAAAACCGGGGTTGGGTGTTTTATACGGGAATATTGCACAGGGCGGCTGTGTGACAAAAATTTCGGGAATTGATGAAAGTTGTTATGAGTTTGAAGGCGTTGCCAAAACTTTTGATAGTGAAGAAGCGGCAATGAAAGCGTTAGAGGATGACAAAATTAAAGCGGGTGACGTTTTAATTATCCGCTATGAAGGTCCAAAAGGCGGACCGGGTATGAGAGAAATGCTCGCACCGACGTCATTATTAGTCGGTAAGGGACTTGGAACAACCTGTGCGCTTATTACAGACGGCAGATTTTCAGGCGGCACAAGAGGTATCTGTATAGGTCATGTTTGTCCAGAAGCTGCTGATGGCGGTGTTATTGCACTCATTTGTGATGGAGATAAGATAAAAATTGACATTAATAAACGGCAGGTTAACGTATTGATTTCCGATGAGGAAATAAATGAGCGCAGAGCGAAATTGAAGCCCTTTGAAAGTAAGTGCGAATCGGGTTATCTGTCAAAATATGCAAAAATGGTGCAGGATGCATCTCACGGGGCGATTGTATAAAAAAGAAAGTGAAAAATATTGGATACTGAAATTAAAAATATAATTAAAGAATCAAATTTAAAACATATTGCAATTATAATGGACGGCAACAGACGGTGGGCAAAAGAAAATCATCTTCCCTCTGCCATCGGGCACAAAAAAGGGGTTGATTCTCTCAGAACAACGCTTAGAGCATTTGATGATTTAGGAATAAAATATTTAACGGTTTACGCTTTTTCAACAGAAAACTGGAACAGAAAGCCTGAGGAGGTCGAATTTTTATTAAATCTTGTTGCCGAAACTCTTGCAAATGAACTTGATGAAATGAATAATGAAAATGTACAGATACATTTTATCGGAGGTCGTGACAGGCTTTCCGAAAAATTAAAAAAGATAATAAAAAATGCAGAGGATACAACTAAAAATAATGACGGTGTTGTTTTGCAGATAGCATTTAATTATGGTTCTCGTGCAGAAATTGTTAATGCTGTTCAAAAAATTGTAAGTTCAGGAGTTTCCCCGGAGAAAATTGACGAAAAACTGATTTCTGATAATTTATACACTTCTAATATTCCTGACCCTGATATACTTATAAGAACGGGTGGAGAACAGAGAATTTCCAACTATTTGCTGTGGCAGATTGCATATTCAGAGATAATTGTCCGTCCTGAATAC
>CAMHMW010000055.1 GCA_946186335.1 uncultured Candidatus Melainabacteria bacterium | reverse complement strand
ATTAGGAGTATCAAGACCGATTGCCTCCGCCAATTTCTCCTGCGTAAGTTTTTTACTTTTTCTTATTTGTTGTATTCTCGCACCTAGTTTTTCTTTTAATGAACTCATAGTAACCCCATGTTATTACTATTTTTCAAAATTTTTAACTTTCCAAAATACTATTTTTTGTTGCAATAATTAGTTCTTTGTGCTAATTTTATTATGCTAATACACTAATAATTAAATAAAATTTTAGCATTTCAGATTTACAAGTAAGTATGGGAAATTTTATGAATAAGGGTGTAAAAACTTATTATATTATCGGGAATTATAAAAAACGAGAAGGTCTATTTGCTTTGTACAAACATATTACTTCTCATATTATATATGCTCTTGAAAAAAATATGATACCGGTAATTGATTTAAAACACTTTCAAAATCAATACTTCAAAGACGACAGAGCTTTCAAAGATAATGCATGGGAATATTATTTTGAACAACCAGCCGGAATTGGACTTGATGATATTGAAGAAGATGCAAATATTGTTATTGCTGAACCGAACTTATGGGCAAACAATAAATATATAATCAACCCTATAATGATACCTGTGGAGAAAAATTACAAAAAATTACCATATACAACAGAATATTTAGAGTATTTAAAATTCAAACCAGATATAAAAATATACCTTGATGATTGCTATACCAAAAATTTTAAAAACAGTAAAAACGTACTAGGAGTCATTTGCAGAGGTTCTGATTATACTGAACTAAAACCTCTAAAACATCAGATACAACCTAATCCGAAAGATGTTTTAAATAAAGCAAAAGAATTAATGACAACCTCAGAATATGAAAAAATATACTTAGCAACAGAAGATGCAAATATTTATAAAATGTTTGAAGAAGAATTTGAGGATAAATTAATTAAAAACATACAGTATAAATTTGAAACAGTATCACATACGCAAATTGCAAGCACAAGAAAATCTGTCAGAAAAAATCACTTTTACGAATTAGGAAAAGAATATCTTTGTTCAATGTGGCTATTATCAAAATGCAAAGGATTAATCGGCGGAAGGGCAAACGGAACAGTTGCCGTTTATATTATGACAAACGGTTTTGAAACTTTTGATTACGTACATTTATGGAATTTAGGTGTTTACGGAGTTGATGATGTACCATATAAAAGAATACTGAAAAACATTTTTGAGATAACAAACATAACCAAAAACGGTGAAGAATACAAAAGAATAAACATTCTTGGCATAAAATTCCACATAGCAAAACAGATATGAAGGTAATGACGGGGGTAAATATTACTGATTATTGCATTGCGAAAGAGTAAAACGATTGCTGCAATCTCGTTCAATAATTTACCCCTTTATTGAAAATCAATTATTTTCGTGATACTGTTAAGTTGCTGAAATATGTAACATAATAAAGGGTGTGACCACCCTTTTAAACAATAGAAAGAAGGATAAAATGTCAGAAGTAAGAGTAAGAATTGCGCCCTCACCGAGCGGAAATTTACACGTCGGAACGGCCAGAACAGCACTTTTTAACTATTTATTTGCAAAGAAAAATAACGGTAAATTCATTTTAAGAATTGAAGATACCGATGCCGAAAGAACATCACAGGAATATATTGACAACATCTTTGACAGTTTAAAAGCATTAGGCTTAAACTGGGATGAAGGACCAGATGTCGGAGGACCTTACGGACCTTATACTCAGTCAGAAAGATTTGATATTTACCCGCAATATGTTCAAAAACTGTTAGATTCAGGTTTTGCTTACGAGTGCTTCTGCACACCAGAAGAACTTGAAGCAGAAAAAGAGGAAGCAACAAAAGCAAAAAGAGCCTATGTTTATTCTAAAAAATGCGAAAACTTAACAGAAGAAGAAAAAGCAAAATTGAGAGCAGAAGGCAGAAAACCCGCTATCAGATTTAATATTGCAAAGGCGCAAAAAGCATTCCACGAAACATCCATCCTTGAATTTGACGACCTTGTAAAAGGTAAACTTCACATTGATACAAACCTTTTGGGCGACTTTGTTATCCAAAAATCAAACGGTGCGCCGACATACAACTTTGCGGTTGTTATTGACGATGCTCTAATGAAAATTTCTCACGTAATTCGCGGGGAAGACCACATTTCAAACACATATAAACAAATTTTAATCTTTGAAGCATTAGGTTTTGAAGTACCGAGATTTGGGCATTTGGGTATGATTTTGGCACCTGACAGAAGTAAATTATCAAAACGCCATGGTGCAACCGCAGTGTCAGATTTTGTAAAAGAGGGATATTTAACAGAAGCACTCATAAACTTTGTTGCACTTCTCGGCTGGTCACCATCAGACGGAGAAGAAATTAAAACAGTTGACCAAATCGCACAGGATTTCAGAATCGGCGAAATTTCATCCTCAAATTCAATTTTTGAATACGACAAATTAAAATGGATGAACAGCCACTATATCAAACAAATTCCGATTGATAAGCTGAAAGAAATGCTCAAACCATATTTGACAAAATACAATTTGAACGAATTAACAGATGAAAATTATACAAAAATGGTAGAAATAACAAGAGAACCGCTAACTCTGTTATCTGATATAACAGATGCAGTTCCGTATTTCTTTGGCAAAGATGTTGAAATAGAACCCGAAACTCAAACCGGAACTCTTGATACCGAAACAGCACAGGAAGTTCTGAAAGACTTTGTTTCAAGGGCAAAAGACTGGAACTGGACAGAAGAAGAACTTCACTCAAAACTTGAAGTATTCAGAGCAGACTGGAAAGAAAAAGGAGTTAAGCCGAAAGTTACAATGTGGGCTGTCAGAGCAGCCATAACCGGCAGAACAAGAGGAGCAGATATGGTCGGAATCCTTGAAATTCTTGGAAAAGAAACTTCTTTATACAGAGCGGAAAAATCAATTAAAAAAGCCGCTATTTAAGATTCTATCGCAATATAGAAAACGGATTTCGCAACTCAAAAACGAAATCCGTTTTTATTTGGAAAAACTATTGATTTTTTATAAGTGTGTTGTATAATAATCTTATCAGGTTAAGGGAATACGAGATGGCTCGTTGTGAAAGTTAACCCTTAATTATTACAAAGGAAAGAGATATACTCCGTTAGATGAGTACCACAGGATTTAATTACAAGTTTATAAAAGAAAACGCAAGTGCGGGAAGCTGGCGCAGAGGTTACGAATACCATACAAGCAACATGGTATTTGATAATTACCCTGAAAAGAATTTTTACAAAGGAAAAGTAAAAGGTAATTTTCAGGATCACTACAATACTGACCTTATCTTCAAAAAAAACAAAGTTGAGGCACGCTGCAACTGCCCGCTAAAAGAAGAATGGTGCAAACACGCCGTTGCAGTTGCCCTGAAAGCAATTGATGAGCATGCTTATGAAGATTGGCTTGAAACAAAATTCGGAACCCAGTTTGATTTCCCCGATGAAAATACTGCGCTGACCGAAGAACCTGACGGAAGTTATATTTTCCACTTCAATTCAAAAAGAAAAGCAAACTTTTTCTCTGTTCTTGTCCGTTCTCGTGAAACAGGAAAAGTTGTCCGTCAGATTGAGCCCATTTTACGTTCTGCACTTGAAGCGCAGAAAAACGACAAGAATTTTGAACTAAACAACTCTCAAAAAGTTGAATTGCTTATATTTAAAGAGTTACTCCAAATTTCAAGACAGGACAAAAAGGCGGGTTGGTATGATATTCCGATAGCAAAATTCGGAACAATGTTCTCGCTGTTATCAAAAGCCGATGAAGTTCTTGACGAAAAAACAAAAGAAAGATTAAAATTTACGGATGAAGAATGGAAACTCGTTTTATACGTAAACACCTCAAATACGGCAGGAACACTACTTTTGTCGTTAGAATGGCAAAGGCCCGATAATGACGATGTTTATCCGTTTGAAGAAGTCAGATATTTTTCAAGGCATTTGAAATGGGGAAGATATAAAAACATAATTTTCCCGACAAATGTTGCGATACAGAGTATTCCGCAAAATATTATCAAATCATCCTTTACTGATTTGAAAGATTCTGAAGGCGGAAAATTCATTTATGAAGATTTACCGAAACTTCAGGAAGTCATGGATGTTGTTGTTGACGAAAAGATTTCAAAACTTATGCTCGAACAACGTCCGCCAATCAATGTTGTTTCTATGGGCATTGATTATGACCAGAGTTTAAAGGCATCATTAGATTTTGAATATGACGGAGTGAGAGTTCCTTATTCAAAAACAACAGGCGATAAGGCTCAGTATATCACCGTAAAAAAAGCGGATGAAGACTTAATCTACTGGGTTAAACGCAATATCAAGCACGAAAACGAAGCGTACGCAATGCTTCTGGCTTGTAAGTTCGTTCCGATGCAGACAAATAACCTTGCTCTTGAAAAAGAAAACGCAATAGATTTTTACAACTATTACCTTAAACAGGCAGGAGAAGGCTGGAAATTTGAAGAAAAAGACGATATGTCCTTCTTCAAACTCATGGAAAATCCATTCAGATTATGCGCAAAAATTGACTTCTCCGAAGAACAAGCTGACAGTTTTGACATAAGCATTTACGGTCAGGCCGGGGATGAAGTAATAGATTTTGACGAAATATACGAAACCATCCAAAGCGGTGAAAAATATGCAAGAATAAGAAGTTTGGGGTTTGTTGAATATCCCGCACAGAATATTTACGCAATGATGCGCGCTTTTAACTCTTTTGACGTATACAGAAACCCCGACAACAGATTTACGGTAAAAACTTATCGTGCAGGTTTAATCAACGAACTCAAAAACCTTGATGTTGACCTGATTTTGAGTGATGAATTTAAAGAATTTTGGGAACAGATGTCAACATTTTCAACCTCATCCTCAGATATGGCTTTACCGGAAGGCATTAATGCAACTTTCCGTGAATATCAGCTAAAAGGCTTCGGCTGGTTGTGGTTTATGTATAAATACGGACTTAACGGTATTTTGGCGGACGATATGGGGCTTGGTAAAACCTTGCAGGCTCTGACTGTTTTACAAAAAGCAAAAGAAGTTGACGGACCTATGCCGACTCTTGTAATTGCACCGACCACCGTTGTATTTAACTGGGAAGCCGAAATTCAGAAATTTGCACCCACTCTCACCTGTCTGAAATTGCAGGGGGGTGAACGTAAGCAATTCTTCAAGAAAATTCCCGAATATGATGTTGTTATTACAAGTTATGCTCTTGTAAGACGTGATATTGCAAAACTGAAAGACATCAATTTCAGATATGTAATTCTGGATGAATCCCAAAACATCAAAAATGCTACCTCACAAACGGCTCAGGCGGTAAAATTGCTGACTTCCCAGCACAAACTGGCTCTGTCAGGCACCCCTATTGAAAACAAACTGGAAGAACTATGGTCAGTATTTGATTTTCTTATGCCAGGATTTCTGTTTTCAATGGCAGACTTCAATTCCCGCTATGTTAACCCGATTATGGAACGACATGACAAGGTTGTTGAAAAACGTTTAAAATTACAAATTTATCCGTTCATTCTGCGCCGTATGAAACGTGACGTTGCAAAAGATTTGCCTGATAAGGTTGAAAACATTGCATACTGTGAATTAACAGATGAACAAAGAGATTTCTATTTAACTGTATTAGACAGCACGAAAGAAGAACTGTTCAAATCTATTGAGGAAAAAGGTCTTGAAAAGAGCAGACTTTCTATCTTCTCAGCACTTCTCCGTATGCGTCAGATATGCTGTCACCCGAAACTTTATGACAAAGAAAACGTTAAAAATATACTTTCATCAGGTAAATTTGAAAAACTCAAGGTTATGCTGGAAGAAATTGTGGATGAAGGTCACAGAATACTGTTATTCAGCCAATTCGTTGACATGCTCGATATAATTAAGGCATGGCTTGATAAATCTGGAATTAAGTATGAATATCTGACAGGTAAAACAAAAGACCGACAGGGTGCGGTGGAAAGATTTAATACAGATCCTACAATTAAGATATTCCTAATCAGTCTGAAAGCTGGCGGAACGGGTCTTAACCTCACCGGTGCCGATTACGTTATCCACTACGACCCATGGTGGAACCCCGCAGTTGAAGATCAGGCAACGGACCGTGCATACCGTATCGGACAAACAAAGAAAGTATTTGTTTACAGACTTATCACGAAAAATACTGTTGAAGAAAAAATTCAGAAACTCAAAACAATTAAACGAGATCTTGTTGACAGTGTAATTTCTGTTGACAGAAACATTACCAAATCACTTACGATGGATGATATTCGTGAAATCTTCTCTGTTGACTAAGTTTGGTAAATATATAACTGCTTTAAATGGCAAAAATTTTTATTTTCGTTTTTTATAAAAAACACAATGAAAATCAGAAATATCGGACAGAGAATATACACCTCAACAAAAAACTGTGCAAGAAAGGCATTTGAACCCCGAAAGCCAAAAGTCACAGGTTTGCTTCCTGATGCATGGAAAAAATCTCCGACAACAGGTTTAACCGAAAATCAACTAATTGACCTTATATTGAGAAATCTTTTATAAATTTTGGTATTTATATACATACAAGTAACTGCCCGTTGCTAATGAGTGAATACATATTGAAATTAGAACAAAATACACCTGATTCAGCAGATGTTATATTACGGACTTTTGGGCAGGACAATTTTCGCCTCAACATTTTTTACACCCTCTATGCTGTTATTGAACCCGTTAAAAAGTTCGACTGCGGTTTGGGCATTATAAAACTTTCCGCTGGTCACAAGCGCCGTACATTGCAACTGCTGTAAATCATCTTCATCTTTTATATTGAATGCAATAACATCTATTGAAACATCTCTGCGGATTTTTATTAAGTCCATAACGAATTTGCAGGGACTTTCATCACAGTTTTCCCCGCCGTCTGTTAAAAGTATTATGTGCTTCTTACCCTGAAAACCCATAAAATCATACTTTATCGCCTGTTTAAGCGAATAAGTAATAGGGGTCATTCCTCTGGGTTTTGTTCTCATTAAAGACTGTGCAATATTTTGAGAATTATTTTTAATAACAGGATTTGCAAGGGTTGATGCTCTGCATGCTTCCATCGGCGTAAACCCCATTCTGTGACCGTAAATCCTTAAACCTACACTTGTATCAGGATTGATTTTAGGCAGAATTTCTTTCATCGTTGCAATCATTAAGTCAACTTTTCGTTTCCCGTCAAGAGATTCAGTCATACTGTTTGAAAAATCCATAATAAACAAAATTCGCTCACTCTCCTGCGGAGCAAAATTTTTGGTATATTCTTCCGGCTGATATAAGCCGTACCCCTGCGAAAAAACGGGCAAAATAAATAACGACATACAAACTATTAAAAACCAATATCTCATATTTTCATAATATTTATCACTTTCAAAAAATGAAATTACCTTACCGTCTTTGTTTGGTATATTATAAATACAGAAAAGGAATAAATATGAATAGCACAGAACTTATTAAAAAAGCCGAAAACGCAATAAAAGAACAATTTGAAATTATTGACGATATAAGAGATTATAATCAGGAAAAAGTATTACAGGCATTTATAGACAACCGTGTTGCCCCTGAGCATTTTTATACGGTATCTGGCTATGGTCACGATGATTTAGGCAGAGAAATTTTGGACAATGTTTTTGCGCAAGTTTTTAAAACAGAAAAGGCACTTGTGCGCATACACTTTGCATCAGGTACACACACTCTTGCCTGTGCGCTGTTCGGAAATTTGAAATGCGGAGATAAACTGATTTCCGTTGCGGGGACTCCTTATGACACAATGCAGGAAGTTATAGGTACTATGGGAGATGAAGAAACCCGCAGAGCATCTTTAATTGGAAACGGAGTTTTGTATGAGGAGGTTCCTCTCATAAATGATACCGATATTGATTTTGACGGAATAAAAAAAGCCGTTGACAACAATACGACAATGGTACTAATACAACGTTCAAAAGGGTATTCCACAAGGAAATCGCTCACAATTGAAACAATAGAGGAAATCTGTAAAATCGTAAAATCAAAAAACCCCGAATGTATCTGTTTTGTTGATAATTGTTACGGGGAATTTGTTGATAAAGAAGAACCGACAGAAGTTGGTGCTGATTTGATGGCTGGTTCTCTTATCAAAAACGCAGGAGGAGGTATTGTAGAAGCAGGCGGATATATTGCAGGGAAAGAAAAATATGTTGAGCGCAGCGCAATACGTCTGACGGCACCCGGTATAGGTTCTGAGGGTGGTGCAATGTTTAATCAGCACAGACTGATGTTTCAGGGGCTATTTATGGCACCGTCAGTTGTAGCAGATGCAGTTAAGGGTGTTGTTCTGGCATCAAAAATATTTGATGAAATCGGTTACGATTCTTCACCGAAATATTACGAAAAAAGAACGGATATTATACAAAATATAACTTTCGGGAAACCCGAACTTTTGGAACAATTCTGCCGTACAATTCAATCACTGTCCCCTGTGAACGGATATGTTACACCGATACCCGAGAATATCCCCGGATATGAGGACAAGGTAATTATGGCAGGCGGGACATTTATTGAAGGCTCAACCATTGAATTGTCGGCAGACGGACCTATGAGAGAACCTTATGTTGCATATTTGCAGGGCGGTTTGAACTATGCACACGTTAAAATTGCACTGAAAAGATTTCTGGATAAACTTTCCGTTTAACAGATAAACAGTTTATACAAAGACTATCCTTTTTATTATTTATGTGGTATAATGTAATTACGCATTCTTTTGCGTACATGAAAAATTTAGTGTATAGAATTTATAAAGAAGAGAGGTAAATTATGGCATTACCAAGTGTAGCATATTTTTCAATGGAAATAGCTATGGATCAGTCTTTAAGCACATATTCCGGAGGTTTAGGCTTTTTGGCAGGTTCTCACATGTTGTCTGCCGGATATTTGCAGATGCCTATGGTTGGGGTCACAATGTTATGGTCTTACGGTTATTACGATCAGCGAATTGACCATACCGGAAATGTTGAAGTCGCATATATCAGAAAATATTATGATTTCTTAAAAGATACAGGTATTCAGGTTGAAGTTGACATCTTTGGAGAAAAAGTAAAAGTTAAAGCATTAAAAGTTGAACCCGAATTATTCGGAACATGTCCCGTTTACCTTTTGACAACCGATATTGACGGCAACAGCGATTGGGCAAAAAGCATTTCTCACAGATTATATGACGGAAATGAAAGAATAAGAATTGCTCAGGAAACCGTACTCGGGGTTGCCGGTGTCAGAATACTTCAAAAAGCAGGATATAACTTTGATGTAATTCACATGAACGAAGGTCATGCTTTGCCTGCCGCTTTTGAACTCTTAAGACAGTTCAACGGCGATTTGAATGAAGTAAAAAAACGCACCGTATTCACAACTCACACACCTGTTGCGGCAGGTAATGAAGTTCATTGGGTTGACACCTTGTTAGAAGGCGGTTTCTTTGCCGGCGCATCCCGTGAAACAGCAGTTAATCTCGGCGGAGAAAACTTCTCCCTGACAGTTGCGGCATTAAGAATGTCAAGAATTGCAAACGCAGTTTCACAATTGCACGGGCTTGTTGCTAACAAAATGTGGGAATGGGTTGAAGGCAGATGTCCTATAAGAGCTATCACAAATGCAGTAAACCTCCCATACTGGCAGGATAAGAGAATTAAAGCAGCAGAAAATAATCCGCAAAAATTACTTGATGTAAAACGTGAAATGAAAGCAGAATTGTTCAAATATATTGCTAATGTTGCAGGTAAGAGATTTGACCCTGATGTTTTGACAATTACTTGGGCAAGAAGATTTGCTGATTACAAACGTGCATGGCTTATCCTTATGGATAAAGACAGAATTGAAAAATTACTGAATGAAGACAAATTACAAATAATCTTTGCCGGTAAATTCCACCCTGATGATGTTATGGGTAAAGAAATGTTCAACAAACTGCTGAATCGTTCTCACTCTCTGAAAAACGTTGTCGTTCTTCCGGGTTATGAATTACAATTATCAGGAATGCTGAAACGCGGGTCTGATATTTGGTTAAACACACCTTTAAGACCTTTTGAAGCATCAGGAACATCAGGTATGTCCGCTAATATGAACGGTACAATCCACCTGTCTATATTTGACGGCTGGACTGTTGAGGGTACATTCACCGGAATCAACGGTTACGCTATTGAATATCCTGAAATTGATGATGAAATGTCTTGGGAAGAAAGACACTGGAAAGATCATAAATGCTTGATGAGCATCATTGAAGACCAGATTATTCCGACATACTATGAAAACAAAATGGAATGGGCAAGGTTGATGCGTCAGGCTATCAGAACATCAGAAGCATACTTCAATTCGGACAGAATGGTAATCGAATACTACAACAGATTGTATAAACCAATTGCTCATGATGACGAATGCACAGGAGAAGAAAAACAGGAAATGAAAATTAAAGAAGCTCCGACATTTGATGCTTGGACATTCTCTAATATCAAATAATTTTCTAAAACTATATAAAAAGCGGTTG
>CAMHMW010000054.1 GCA_946186335.1 uncultured Candidatus Melainabacteria bacterium | reverse complement strand
CGAAGAATCTACTATATAAAACAGATTCTTCGGGCTAAAGCCCTCTGAATGACGAGGTTTTTAGTAAATTTGGTGCAAAATAGGATATAATTACTAAATATATTCTAAAATTTTGCTCAGGTCTTTTTCTTCAATTATTATATTTGCGCTTTCTTTTAATATGGGTTTGGCGCAGAATGCAACTCTTTTTGCGCTGTATTTGAACATACTCAAATCATTAGCCCCGTCCCCGACGGCAAGAGTGTTTTCTTCATTCACATCCAGTAATTTCTGCAAACGCTTCAACATCTTTCCTTTACTGTCATTGAACATCATCTCGCCCCCGACAAGTCCTGTAAGAACACCGTCTTTGGAGTGAAGAATATTTGCAAATTCTCCGTCTAAGTTTAAAGTTTGTGCAAATAATTCCGTAGCGTTTCTGAACCCGCCAGAAAAACAAACGACCTTATATCCTCTGTCTTTCAAGCCTGATACAACCTCTCTTGCACCGTTCATAAGCGGCAAAGATTTGCATATTTCATCAACTTTTGAAACAGGTAATCCCTTTAAAAATGAAACACGTTCGGTCAGACTTTCAAAAAAGTCCAATTCTCCGCGCATCGCTCTGTCGGTAATCGCTTTAACTTTTTCGCCGATACCGATTTCACGGGCGAAAAATTCCAGAGTTTCCCCGTCCATAAGGGTTGAATCAAAATCAAATACCGCAAGTTTGTTTGTCATTTATCCCACCGTTAAGTTGATGTATTTCGGGTTGTGAACCCCGTCAATTTTAGAAATAGCGTTTAAGACATCATCTCCGACGGGAGAATCAATATTGATAACCATTATTGAATCTTCGTGCTTGTCGTTTTTCTGTACAACGTTCATAGAACCGATGTTTATACCCTTTTCGCCGATAACTTTTGCAACCTGTGCAATCATTGACGGTTTGTTTGTATGAGGAACAAACAGTTCGTGTCTTTCGGGTCTGATACTTGTTTCGTAATCGTTTATCTTAACAATTCTCGGTATATCCTTTGTTATCAGTGCGCCTGCAACAACGGTAACTTCTTTATCCGTCGTGAGTTTTACCGTAACACGTCCCGCAAAACTTGATTTAACTTTTGAACGTGTTGAAATAATATCAATACCGCGTTTTTTAGCGATAACAGGAGCATTGACATAGTTTACACCCTCGAGTCTTGAAGATAAAATACCTTTTAATACCGCAACTTCAAGCGGCTGAATGTCCAAATCAGCCAAATCTCCGTCTGCCGTTATTTCAATAGTTTTAACCGCACCGTTAGACAACTGAACGGCAAGTTCACCCGTATTTTCCGCAATCTGCATATAATCTTTAACCGGTTCAAGTTTGTCAGGTCTTAAAGACGGAATATTGACAGCCGAGGATGCTGAACCGCCTGAGAGAACCTCTTTGATTTGTTCGGCTACATCTATTGCAACATTCATCTGTGCTTCCTGTGTGCTTGCGCCCAAATGAGGTGTCAAAACGATATTTCCCTGACATTCCAGTAACGGACATTCTGTAATATTGGGTTCGTTTTCGTAAACATCAATTGCAGCAGATGCCACATAGCCCGAATTTATTGCATCTTTGAGGTCTGTTTCGTTTATGATGCCTCCTCTCGCACAGTTAACAAGGCGTACCCCTTTTTTCATTTTTGCGATAGTGTCTTTGTTAATCATATTGAGGGTATCTTTTGTTTTCGGAACGTGAACGGTTATAAAATCGCATTTTCCCCAGAAATTGTCAAGATTTTCAACGTATTCCCCGCCGAATTTTTCAACAACTTCTTTTGAGGTGAAAGGATCATAAACAATAACTTTCATACCCAAAGACAAGGCAACTTCCCCGACATGAGAACCGATTTTACCAAAACCGATTATGCCGAGAGTTTTTTTGTACAATTCGCAGCCCGTAAATTTTGACCTGTCCCATTTGCCCTCTTTTGTGGAGGTTGCGGCGGGTGCAATGTTACGAGCCATAGCAAGCATAAGTGCTATGGTGTGTTCGGCAGCAGCCATAGTGTTGCCGTCAGGTGAATTTACAACAATAATACCGCGTTGGGTTGCTGAATCCAAATCAATATTGTCAACTCCGACACCTGCTCTGCCGATAATTTTCAGATTTTTACCCGCTTCAATAATTTTCGGGGTTACTTTTGTCTGGCTTCTTACCATTAAAGCATCGTAATCTCCGATGATTTTAACAAGTTCATCTTCGCTCATTGTCGGTAAAAAATCTACCTGTGCTGCGGCTTCAATTATTCTGCCTGCCGCTTCATTTATTTTATCTGTTACTAATACTTTCATATCGTCCTTTCTTGCCGGTGAAGAATCTCGGCTTGCGTTTATTTTAATTTATCCCTGTGCAAGTTCTTTGATTACTGTTGCAACCCCTGAACCTAAGTCAAACTTGTAACCTAGTTTGTATAAAGTTGCCTCGAGTGCGCCAACAGCCGAAATCAAATCTCTGTCACAGACAAATCCTAATGTTCCCATTCTGAAAATTTTGTCTTTTAATGCGTTTTGACCGTTTGCAACAACAATATCAAAATCTTCTTTTATAACTTTTCTTATGTCGGGAACAGAAATGCCTTCCGGCGGAAGAATTGAGGTTATTGAGTGACTTGCATTTTTGTCATCTTTAACCACAAGTTCAAGTCCTATTGCTCTTATTGCATTTCTTAATGCTTTGCAGTGACGGGCATGACGGGCATTCATGTTTTCAATACCTTCATCTTTAATCATTTCAAGAGCTTTGTCTAAACCCGCAAACAGATTAACAGCAGGGGTGAAAGGTGTTGAATCAGCCTGAACTGATTTTCTGTGAGCAGCCCAGTCAAAATAGAAACTCGGGTGTTTGCATTGCTCGTAAACTTTCCATGCTCTTTCGTTTGCAACAAGAAAAGCCAATCCCGGAGGAATCATAAAGCCTTTTTGTGAGCCTGAAACAAGAACATCAATTCCCCATTCGTCAGGCTTGCATTCCATTGCACAAACTGATGTAACCCCGTCAACAACTGATAATGCACCGTGTTCTCTGATTATTGAGCAGAGGGTTTTAACATCGTTTGCAGCCCCTGTTGAGGTTTCGCTGTGTGTCAGGGTTACGATTTTTATTTTCTTTTCGGTGTCTTGCGCAAGTCTTTTTCTCAAAACTTCAGGGTCAATAACTTCCCCTGTTCCTACTTCAATTTTTTCAACTATTGCACCGCGAGATTCGGCAATTTTTGCCCAACGGTTTCCGAAATTACCCAAAACCAAAGATAAAACATGATCGCCTTCATTGATAAGATTTTCCAGCGCTCCGCACATTGCACCCGTACCGCTCGATGTATAAACAAAAACATCATTTTCGGTTCTGAAAACGTATTTAAGATTTTGATATACGTTATGCAAAATCTTTGAAAATTCGCTGCTTCTGTGTCCTATCGGATGTTTTGCAATCTCTAACATAACACTTTCGGGAACAGGTGTAGGTCCCGGTATCATTAAAAAAGTTTTATCCCTCATCTTATAACTCCTCCTAATCAATCCATGCTTACAGAATACCATAAAAACATTTATAATTAAAGAGTGTAATATATTCCTATAAGAAAATGTTTTTAAACCTCTTAACAACTTGACAAAGATATATTTTGAGGATATATTCGAGTGTATAAAGGTCTTTTAGTTAAGCAGTCTTGTGGGTGATATGAAAGTAGCAGCAGCCGTAGGTTTTGACAGTCATTGTTCTGTTCTGGAAAATTACAAAAGGAACAACACACGTCCTGTGACTTTCAAAGGTACTCCTGAGTATTTGAACCTCACAAATGATAATATCGAAAACTATGACAGACTTTCAAACGGCAGTTATCTTGATATTCATGATGATGCTTTTGCACCGAAGAATAAAGATATCCGGAACCATAATCTGAGTTTTCTTGATGAAATAATTTTGACAAAAGACAAACGTGCTTTTATGGAACATTACAAAAAGGTCACGAAATTTCCAGATTTGAGGGCAGTTTCATTAAATATAGAAAACGAATTTGTCAGAAGTTTAAGGGCAGTTACCGGAGAGTTTAATGATTATAAATATGATGTAATTGCCGCAGGTTATGACGGAACATGTTCTGTCGGCAAGGGAATGGCGCTTCCCGGAAGTGATTTGGATAAGGCATTTGTCATTCTGCGAGGAGATGCCGCAAAAATTTGGGGTGAGGGCAAGGATGAAGAAATTGTTGCCAATTTCAAAAACCGCCTGTGGTTTTTAACAGACCAGAGAGTTTTGAGTTATAATCATGACACTTCATTTCCGACAATTATGACTATAAATCAGGTTAAAGACTATATTGAACGGCTTAATGGGGTTACAAAATCCGTTAAATTAGACCCTGACAGAATGAGCCGAAATGTTCGGGAGGAATATTTGGATTTAATCAGGGCATCAGAATTTAATATAAATGTTGCTGGTCTTTTGCCCAAAAGGAAATATGATGATTCCCTTCACGCTTTGAACAAGGAAAATGTCAAAAATTTTGCATACTTTATTGAATCTGTTAGGGACGGGAAAAAACTTATTACATCACAGATTTTTGAAGAACTTGTGAAACAGATTGAAAACAGCGATTTTTACAGATTTTCAAATGTTGCTCAGATGCAGGCGATGAAAAATGCTGTTTCAAGCGGTCGTGAGCAGAAAAATAAAATTATTTTAAGGCAGACTCTCAAAGAAGATTTTAATTCTTGGAATACCGCAAAGCAGTTTGAATTTATAAAAACTCTCATAAAATATTCCTGCGAGGATGAAAGCGATTTTATGCAGTATTTTTCAAACGACAGAAACATAAGAGAAAAATACAAACCGCTCTTGGGCTTGTTATGTTACGGCGACAGTGAAAAACGGTTAAATCCCAGATTTGACATAAGCACTGACCATATAGATATTTATTTGAAAGAATCAGAAAAGACACCTCTTTTTCAAGGATTTAACAGAGGGGTTATGTGGATAGAATCACAAAAGAGAAGTGTTATAGAAGATGTTTTGCTGCATGTTGATAAACTCAGAAAAACCGAATTGTTTAAATTTCTGAGCAAGGTTCAGGCTCCGATACCGTATTTTTCGGATATTCCCGACAATTTCGGAATAATCGGATATTTCACCAAAAACGGGCGGCGAATTATAGAAAGGACTCTGAGATGAAAATAGGAATAGTAACGATAGCACCTCAAAGTGCAAAAAATATTCGCTACACCTCAACTCCTGAGGAAAATTCAACTGTTCATGCTCCCGAAAAAAATATCTCCCCAAAAGAGGTTCTGGGGTATCTCGCTGCGGCGGGAACTGTTGCTGCCGGTGGAATTATTGCTCTAAAACACGGGAAAACTCCGCAGGATAATTCTGTAAATGCCTTGAAATTTATAAATGAACTGACAACAGGTCTTGAAATTGCAACAGGTAAGAAAATTAATCCTGAGAGTCTGGCATGTGTTATGAATAAATCAGAATTTGTTGAGGCTGTTTCAAAACTCGGAAAAGAAAACTATATCCCGTCAATAGAAAATATTGAAAAGGGAATTTTTAAAGCAGATTTGCATTCACATTCACTGTTTTCGGACGGCAAAGCAAAGGTTGAAACGATTTTGGAGCAGGTTTGTGCTTATGCGGATAAATTGTTTGAAAATACCGAGGAAAAATTCATTTTTGCACTGACAGACCATGATACGGCTGACGGTGTTAAAAAGGCTCTTGAAATTATAGCAGGCAACCCTAAAAAATTTGAACATGTGAGGTTTGTAACTGGGGCGGAAGTCAGTTATCTCATAAAGTCCGACAAAACCACAAACCCCTACGAAACCTCAGAATTACTTGTTTACGGTTTTAATCCGTTTTCAAAAACTGTTGAAAACTTCTTTGAAAATGTGAGAGAAAGAAGGCTGGAGGCAAGGAAAGATTTCATAAAAGACTTGTCCGAGAAATTCCCCGATGTAAAATTTTCGGAATATGAATTTCATAATGTATATTTAGGGGAGGATACCTCTCATACCCCGATTATGAATTCCTACTGGCAGCTGTTCCACTACGGGCAGATTAAAAAAGCCCTAACAGATTTTGCAAGGGCAAAAAATCTTAATCCTGAGGAATATTTCGGAGAGGTTATGGCAAAAGCAGGAAAACAAAGGACTCTTGACGGGTTAAAGAAACAAAACCTTATAGATGGCGGCATAAATGAAACAGATGAAATTGCGCAAATAAATGCAAAATATCGCCCTTCAACCGCATCAGACGGCAGTATAATCAAGACAAGCGAAAATATTTTGGAGGATATTGCAGAAGCCTTTAAGGGTGAGGATGGCTGTTCAATGGGATTTGCTCATCCGTATTATATTACCGAAAGAAATTCCGATTTTCAGGGTGTAATTGGCGATGTTCAGTCAAAACTCGGACAGATGCTTAACCTGACCGAAAGTTATCATCAGGCATATTCGCCGAAAATTTTGCAGGATGAAAATGAGATGCTGCATAAGGTTTCGGAGTTTTGCGAGGGAAAAGGCTTGATTCCGATTGGCGGACGGGATAATCACAAAGCAGATTTTCTGGTTTTGGAAAACTAAATAAAAAGACCGCTTATGCGGTCTTTAAATATATTCCCAAATTCCTCTTTTTCTTTCCTTATTCCTTATTTCCTTTTAGGTTTTCCTATGTCCCGTTTCCTTTGATTTTCCAACGACTTATGCAATAAAGTTTGTACCGTACCTGTTTGCCCCGTGGAAGAATGACTGTTTCATCATCTGGGTCAATGTCTTTTTAACGACCTTTCTGTTGTCTAATTCAACTTCATTTATTGCTTTTGATGTATCTTTATATGCGCTTGTTACAGCATCAGAAAATAACAACAATGTTGCCATAGTTTAATCCTCTCTCTTAAAAATTAAATCTTACTTAAATCTGTTTTCTTTTTCTTTATTTGTCTCTTACATATATATAAAAAATTCTCTTAAGAAAATATTGACTTTTTATATTCAGTTTATATAAATTTTGTTACATAACTTTACATAAAACTGAAAAAGTTAAAGATGACGAGGGTTTATGCCGACATGTATTTTGTTATTTTTTCCCCTAAATTTTATTCCCTCCGATTTTATTGTACAATCAGATAAAAACGGAGGTTTTTATTATGCGTACAATTACATTAATCAACGGGGACGGGATTGGACCTGAAATATCCGAAAGCGTTATGAAAATAATATCTGCAAGCGGTTTGGAGATAAACTGGGATATACAAACAGCAGGCGCAGATGTTATCGAAAAAGAGGGTAAGCCATTGCCTGACAGGGTTTTAGACTCTGTCAAAAAAAACAAAGTTGCACTTAAAGCCCCTGTTACAACGCCTATCGGAAAAGGGTTCCGCTCGGTTAATGTTCAGTTGAGAAAAGATTTGGATTTGTACGCAAATTTAAGACCTTGCAAGAATTTACCTGGGGTTAAAACACGTTTTGATAATGTAAATCTCGTTGTTGTTCGTGAGAATACCGAGGATTTGTACGCAGGGGTTGAAGAACAGATAGATGAGAATACTGCACACAGTATAAAAATTATTACAAGACAAGCATCGGAAAGAATTTGCCGTTTTGCTTTTGATTATGCGGTAAAAAATAACAGAAAAGAAGTTTGTGCGGTGTCAAAGGCAAATATTATGAAACTTTCTGACGGATTATTCCTTGATGCATACAGAACTGTTGCAAAAGAATATCCGCAAATTGCTCAAAGAGAAATTCTTGTGGATAACTTGTGTATGCAGCTTGTTCAGGAGCCTGCAAGGTTTGATGTTCTTGTTTTACCAAATCTATACGGCGATATAGTTTCAGATTTGACAGCAGGACTTATAGGCGGTTTGGGGGTTGCACAGGGGGCAAATATCGGAAAAAGTTGTGCGGTTTTTGAACCGGTACACGGTTCTGCACCTGATATTAAGGGACAGAACAAGGCAAATCCGACGGCACTTTTGCTTTCTGCGGTTGAAATGCTTAAATATATCGGTGAAAATTCTTATGCCGAAAAGATTGAAAAAGCATTGTTTAAGACGCTTTTTGACGGTGATAAAACCGCAGATTTAGGCGGAAACCTTTCAACAACGGAATTTACCGATAAAATAATAAAACATTTGTACTAAACATCAAACAGGCTGTGCAGACGGGATTGGATATCTTCTTCTTCAAGTTCCTCTGTCAGTCTGTTCAGGTCAATTGCCATCTGGTAATAGTGTGCTGCATCGTTTGTAAAGCCCATCTCCTGACTTGCACGTCCTGCATTGAAATAGGCAAGAGTGTAATTCGGATTCAGAGAAATCGCTTCTTCAAAGTATTCTAACGCTTCTTCCGCATCCGCTAGTCCGTCAAGATATAAAATTCCGAGATTATTCTGTGCAAATTCGTTATCGGGCTTTAACTCTACCGCTTTATGATAAGCAACGAGGGCTTCTTCGAGATAATCTTTTTCCCAGAGAGCAATACCCGCTTTTGAATACCCCCTGAAATCGTCAGGGTCAAGGGTTATGGCATCACAATATGAGCGGATGGCGTTATCCAAATCGTAATCAGCCATATAAATATCGCCCAGTGCAATGTATAAATCATAGTTTTTAGGATCAAGAATTATTCCAGCCTGATAGGTTGAAACCGCGGCCTCAACATTTCCGCAATGGCTTGCATATATTGACCCGAGAGCCTGACAAACAATGGATGTCCACTCTGCATCAGGGTTTATTGCGATGGCTTTTTTGTAATGCGTTATAGCATCATCATAAAGTTCAGCCTTTGCATAGGCATACCCCAAAGAATTGTTGAAAAACGGGTTTTCAGGGTCTTTGTCAACCGCAAGTTTAAAGGCGCTTATTGAATTTAATTTATCGTCTTTTGACATGTAAAGATGGCCGAGTTCGTAATAAATCTGTGCCGAATCAATATCAAATTCCAAAAGTTTTTCATAAATATCAATGGTTTCTTCCGTATTTTCAGGGTAATAAGTCTGCAAAATTGTTGCCAGTTTTACCATAATATCGCGGTTTAGCGGGTTTGCCTCAATGACTTTTCGGTAGCATTCAATTGTTGTGTCTATATCCTTGTTGCGGAGTGCCAAATCGCCCATTTTGTTGTAGAAATATTCGCTGTGAGTTGTATTATCGAGGGCATGTTGATATAATTTTTCGGCTGTTCCGTACATTTTAAAATGTTCTAAGAATTTCCCGACGGTGTTATACGAGAATATTGAAACATCATTGGTCATGTTTTTGTAGAGCATTTTGAATGTCGGCTTGTCCCACGCCAGCATAATACTGCCGGTTAAGAAATAATATAAAAATCCGACATAGTCTTTATATGTGCCGTTTTGGGTGTTTATTTTCTGCAAAAGCGACTGAGATAAAATCATTCTCGGACGTCCTGATGTCAGCGGATTCATTGAAATTGCGGACTTGAACTCTTTTTCAGCAGAATTGTAATCCTGTGCAAGCTGCATGAAAAAACCTGTGTATAAATGTGCATCTTTGTTTTTCGGAGATAGCGAAATCGCAGTTTTGCATTGTTCAATGGCTGTTCCTATACTGATTTGCCCCTGCTCCCACATCAATGTCGCAAGTCTGTAATAACTTTCGGGCAGAGTCGGGTCGTATTTAACCGCGTCAACATAATGCTCCATGGCTTCCTGTAAATCGGTGTTGCGCTGTCCGATTAAGTACCTTTCGTGAGCAATTCTGGCTTTTTCGAGTGACTGCCGCGCCCTTTCCTTATTTTCTCTGCTGCCTGTGCCAATCATTGGCATAACTATTTGATCTGACATTGTGTGAAGCTCCAATAAATATTCTGTCATGACGGTTAATAACGCACATTAACCTATTTACCATACCTCGCGTAAAAGTATGGTTCACCTACTACATAGATACATGTAAAAACGGGTGTAATAATAAAAACTTTAACAATTTTCGGATAATATCATCCGAAAGTATGAGATTTTTAATTGTTAAAACCCTCTCTTATTTTTCTAAATTCGCATACGCTCATTAAGAAAAATTTTTCTCCCCGAGGGGAGATATAATAAATACCTATCATTGGGGAGGGACAGTTGTAGGGTGGGCAAAGCACAAGCGTGCCCACCGCAATATGTAAGTTATGTTGTTATGTAGGTTGGGAATACCTGCCCAACATTTAACTTGTTGAAAGTTGTAGTTGTAGGGCGGGCAAAATGAAATGTGCCCACCTTAATATTAGCAAATCGATTTTGTCGGGTTTCAACCAGACAAAATTATGATTAAGTGTCCATTTTAATTATTGAAGAATCGGTGCAAATTTCCCCAAAACGGAAAAAGGTACTTTACAAGAAAAATTTTTTATGTATAATGAAGATACGAGCCGAGATAATCGGTTTGCGTAATCCTCAGTAGCTCAATGGCGGAGCATTCGACTGTTAATCGAAGGGTTGCTGGTTCGAGTCCAGCCTGGGGAGTTTTTTTCATTTAGAGGTGTTGAAGGTGCTTTAACACCTTTTATAATTGGGTTTAAATGGGACATTTGATGTATGTAGATTA
>CAMHMW010000053.1 GCA_946186335.1 uncultured Candidatus Melainabacteria bacterium | reverse complement strand
TGAATCTGACGGATATGTTTTTGAAATAGAAAAATTTGAAAAACCTGTCAAAAAATTTCCCAAAGATAATGAGGGGGTTGCCTATGTTGATTTGAGCAAAACAGAATTTAATTTTGAACTCCGCACAAGGCAGGACGGTGATATAATTCAGCCCTACGGTTCAAAAGGTTCTCAAAAACTCAAAAAATACCTTAACTCAAAAAAAATTCCGAATCACCAAAAAGACAATCTTTTATTTCTCACACAGGAAAAAGAAATTCTCTGGGCGATTAATTTGGGAATTAGTGATAAAATAAAAGTAGTTAAAAACCCGACTCACAGATTAAAATTTTATAAAAACGAAAGAGAGCAAAATGGAAATTAATTTTGAAGATTTAAAGGTCTTATATAGCGAAGAACAACTCCAAACAAGAATTAAAGAACTCGCAAAAGAAATGAACGGGTTTTATAAAGGAGAAGAAGTAATTGCAGTTTGTGCATTAAAAGGTGCGGTATTATTTGCATCCGATTTGGTAAGAGAACTGGACATGCCTGTCAAGATGGAATTTATAAGACTTTCAAGTTACGGTTCTTCAACAACAACATCCGGTAAAGTAAATGCCGTTGATATAAAACTCCCCGACCTGAACGGGAAAAATGTTTTAATTATTGAAGATATTGTGGATACGGGACTGACTGCAAAATTTTTGATTGATTTTATTCACATGAATTTTCACGTTAAGACTTTTAAATTCTGCTCCCTGCTTGATAAAAAAATTACAAGAAAGGTTGATGTCAAACCTGATTATTACGGATTTGACGTTGATGATAAATTTGTTGTAGGATATGGTCTGGACTATGACGGATATTACAGAAATCTGAAATATATTGCATACAAAGAGGGGTAATTTGTATAAAAACGCCATTGAAAAAATTAATAAATTTTACGGCATTGATTTAAACAAAAATTCACATGCGGATGAAATTTTTGACGTTCTGAAAGAGATAACTGATTTTAATTCTGCCGTTATTTTTTATCTTGCACCTAACAGATTAACTCTTGAATACGGTAAAAATTGCAAAGATTTCGGCGATATTACATTATCAGACGATTTGACAAAAAAACTGTATAACCCCGATGAACCAAACATTTCAGATGATATTAAAAAAGTATTAAATTCAAAAGATTATGTCCTTGCGGAAAGATTAAAAATTAAAGATGCGGTTCTTGGTATTCTTGTTTTAATAAGAAAAAAATCTCTTTTTTCCCCTGATGAAAAAAAGATTATAAACACATGCGCTCAAATTATTGCAGCACTTATTAAAGATTTGGAAATTTCAAAGATTATAAAATTACAGTTTCAGACAATGGAGCAGGGACTGTTTGAAAGCCACAACACAATTGAAACAGTAACAAAACAGAACAAGAAAATAAAAGAAAACGAAAAACTCCAAAACCAATTTCTTGCAAATGTTTCACACGAATTGAGAACACCGCTTAATTCAATAATCGGTTTTTCTGATGCACTTTCTAACAAAATTTTCGGGGAACTGAACGAGAAACAGACCCAATACGAGAATGACATAAAAGTTTCGGGAATAAAACTTCTTGAAATGATTAATGAAATCCTTGATATAACAAAACTGGAATCACACACAATAAAACTTAACCTGTCTGATACGGATATTTCACTGATGATTGAGGAGGTGTGCAACACTTTAAAACCGCTTTTTGAAAAAAAGGGAGTAAAAGTTATTAAACATATAAATTCATCCTCTCACATAACGGCTGATTATATTAAACTTCATCAGGTTTTAATAAATATTTTGGGAAATGCCATAAAATATTCCCCCCAAAACGGGAAAATAACAATTGCAACAACAGAAACCTCCCGCAATATTGAAATAAGAATTGCCGATGAGGGAATTGGTATTCCAAAAAAATATCACAGAAAAATTTTTAATAAATTCTTTCAGATTTCCGAAAATACCGCAGACGAACCCTCAACAGGTTTGGGGTTAACTATTGCGAAAGAATTTATAAAACTTCACGGGGGAAAAATCGAAATTAACCCCGAAACAGACAAAGGAGCGGAATTTATTATAACAATTCCCAAAAACTATGAAAAATAGAATTTTTATTGTATAATTATTACAAAAAAAGGAGAGCCATAATGGATCAGGAAACTTATATGAAAATAATGGGTTATGTACCGACAGTTATTGAAGCATCTTCAAGAGGGGAACGCTCATTTGATATTTTTTCAAGACTTTTGAGAGAAAGAATTGTATTTTTGGGAACAGAAATTGATGATGAAGTTGCAAACTCGGTTGTTGCACAACTTCTGCTTTTAGACAGTGAAAATTCGGAAAAAGATATTATGTTATATATTAATAGCCCCGGCGGTGTAATCACTGCGGGAATGGCTATTTATGACACCATGAACCTTATCAAATCTGATGTTTCAACGATTTGTCTTGGTGATGCAGCATCAATGGGTGCGTTTTTACTTTCAGCAGGCGCAAAAGGCAAGAGAATGGCATTGCCGAATGCAAGAGTAATGATTCACCAGCCGTTGGGCGGTGCGAAAGGTCAGGCAACTGATATTGAACTTGAAGCAAAAGAAATTCGCCGTATGAAAGATATGTTAATCGGAATTATGGCAGAAAATTCAGGTCAGCCGTTTGAAAAAGTTAAAGAAGACTGCGAACGTGACCACTATTTAACCGCTCAGGAAGCCTTGGAATACGGTTTGATTGATAAAGTCGTAACAAGAGGATAGGTTAGATATATATTAAGATTTAAAGCGGGCAAGGGGATGAACTTTGTCCGCTTTAAGTTGTTTGTTGGGCAGAAAGCCCAACTTACGTATTTGCTGAAAGCCAAAAATAAATAAGGTGGGCATATTTCATTTTACCCACCTTACAAATCTACTTTTACTTCTACTTTAACAGGTTTTCAAGTCCGTAAACAAAGTCATTTTCTTTTATTACGTGTCGGACTGCCAGCAAAACCCCGTCCATATAGCATTTTCTGTCAGTTGAATCGTGACGGATTTTAAAAGTTTGACCAGCAGAGCCAAAAATCACCTCCTGAGATGCCATAAATCCCGGCATTCTGACAGAATGTATCTGAATATCGGAGTATGATGTTCCGCCGCGCGAACCTTTTACGGTTTCTGTTTCGGGGCAGTTTCCTTTCTTAAAACTTTCCTTTGCCTGCGACATCATAAGAGCCGTTTTTATTGCCGTTCCTGAGGGTGCATCTTTCTTCTGGTTATGATGAAGTTCTATAATTTCGGCATTATCAAAATATTTTGAAGCCATTTGTGAAAACATCATCATCAAAACCGCCCCTGTTGAAAAGTTCGGTGCAATAAGGCAGCCCGTCATATTTTTTTCTGACAGAGATTTTAAATTCGCTATTTCATCATCTTTCAAACCCGTTGTTCCTATAACAACTTTTATGCCGTTATTTAAGCAATAGAGTGCATTTTCATATATTGATTTCGGCTGGGTGAAATCTACCAGCACATCAAAATCAACAGATTTTTTTGCCTCCTCAATTGTTCTGTACGCATCGCCCTGTATATCAATTTTTGCGGCAAGTTCCATATCACCTGCGTTTTCAACGGCAAGACAAACCTCCTGCCCCATTTTTCCGTATGCACCGCACACTGCAACTTTTATCATTATATTTACCTCAAATTCTTTTCTCGCTATTCAACTAATGTTTCAGCCCGAAATATTTACCCCTTAATATTCTTCCGATGGCATATCATCATCGTCTTTAAGGTCTGACAAGTCTGCTTTTCCTGTGGTATCAAAATCCTCAGGCAGCATATCATCGTCGGGGAAAATGGTATCGCTGTCATATCTTGCAGAACTCAAATTTTCGGCTGCGGATAAGTCGGAACTTGTCAAATCTGTTTCTGAAAGAACGGTTCCAGCCATATCACAATCCGTAAAATTGCAATATGTCATAGAAGCATAAGAACAGTCCGCACCGGTTAAAATACTTTCAGAAAAATCGCATTCCGTTGCAACGGTTCTGGTAAAATCAACTGCGGTTAAATCTGCACCGCTAAAGTTCACAAGAGTTAAGTTAGCATCAGAAAAAGAACTTGAATTTAAGTCCACATCCGAAAAATCAACTTCACGAAGCGTCATATTTGAAAAATCAACTTCACTTAAATCTATGTCTTCTTTATCTTTTTTCCATTCGTTAAATTTTTCGGGGGTATCCTGTATCATAGACAGTAACTCTTCTTTTGTGTAATCTAACATCCTTGTCTCCTTAATATTTTTACTTCACCAAATCCATTTGTGTGGCAAGCAATACTGCTTGAGTTCTGTTTTTAACGTTTAATTTCTTAAAAATTGAATATATATAACCTTTTACGGTTGTCATTCCTATTACAAGTTCCTGAGCAATTTCTTTATTGCTCTTACCCTTTGTAACTAATAATAAAACATCTTTTTCTCTTTTAGTCAAGGTGTTTAAACTATTTATTTGATTAATTGTAATATCAGGTTGTGTTTTTTCTCCCCCGGAACGGCGCAAAACTGCCTCAATTCTGGCAAGCAGATTTGGCAAAATAAAAGGTTTTACAACATAATCATCCGCACCCATTTTTAAACCTGAAACCATTTTTTTATCATCATTAACCGCCGTAACCATTATGACAGGCAGATTTTTCGTAACAGGATTATTACGGATATTTTTTAATGTATCCCAACCGTTCATAACGGGCATCATCGCATCAAGCAAAACAATGTCAAAATCGGTTTTTTGCTCTAAAATATTCAGTGCCTCTTTTCCATTTGTTGCAACAGAAACTTCATACCCGTAAAAAGGTAAGACATCTTCAAGATATTTCGGATTATCATCTACAAGTAACAGTTTTTTTAATTCAGCCATTTCTCAGCCTAAACGATTTTATATTTTAATGCCTTTAATGCAGCCTGTAATCTGTCATCCACTTCCAGTTTTTGCAAAATACTTGCAACATGGGCTTTTGTTGTATTAACACTTATAACAAGGTGTTGTGCAATTTCCATATTGCTGTAACCCTCAGTCATAAGTTTCAAAATCTGTGCCTCTCTTGTTGTGAGGTCGTAGTCTTTGTAATTTGTATTCGTTTCTCCGATGTCGGTTTTTGCGGTTGCCTGCAAAACAATATGTGCAATACTCGGGTCAAACCAAGCAGCACCGTCTGCGACCGACTGAACAACATTTACAAGTCTTTGTAAATTGATTTCTTTTGAACAATAAGCGTTTGCACCTGCTTTCAGACTGCTTAAAACTTCTTTTTCATCATTATGAGAAGTCAGAATAATAATTTTTGCATCCTTATTTATGTCACGAATTGCCTGTGTTGCCTCTATTCCGTTCATATTGGGCAGACCCAAATCCATAATGACAATGTCAATCTGATTATTTTTAAACACATCCAGCGCTTCTTCCGCTGACGATGCCTCATAAATTACCCCGACAGTATCAACATCTTCAAATGTAGTTTTCAGACCAAACCGTGTTAATTCATGATCTTCTACGATTAAAATGTTCTTCTTCATATACTTAACTCCTTTTTTGCGGGTTCATAGTCAGGATTTATATTCAGACAGGTTTCAAAACTTTTTTTTGCTTCTGAGGTCAGACCTTTTTTCTTCAATAATAAACCGTAATAATAATAATATCTGTAATCATTTTCGTCAATATATTTTGCAATTCCAAGATATGACAATGCATTATCAAAATCGGAACGGTTGATTTCAATATTTGCCAAATCAAGCCAGCCGTCCTTAAAGTTCGGGTTTATTGCTACTGTCTTTTTAAGGTATGCTTCCTGTCTGTCTTTTTCCAAAAGTGCCATCTGATAATATGCTTCATAGGCTTTGGAACTTACTTTCAAAACTTTGGAGTATATTTCTTTTGCTTTTTTTATGTTGTTTAGTTTCTGATAAACTTCCGCAAGCCTTATCTCAGCGTAGTGCGTATTGTCTTTGGAGGATGCTTTTTTGAAATAATTTTCCGCTTTTGATAAATCATTATTTCTCAATGAAATATTACCCATTACAATCAGTGCTTCGGTATTAGAAGGGTCAATATCAAGAGATTTCAGAGCATAATCCTGTGCTTTTTCAAATTCCTTCATATCGTAATAAACTTTTGCCGTCAGTGCAAAAACTTCTTTGTTGATATTTTTCTTTCCTGAAATTGAGGTCTGAAGAACTCTCAAAGCCTTGTTAAGTTCCCCTTCGTCATAGTAATAATATGAAAGGTAGTATTTTTTCCAGTAATCGTTTGTTGCGGCTTTGTACTGAATGTAATGCTGAGATGTTTTGAGTTCATTATCAAAAACGACAGTATTAATATCTTCATCATCTAATTCATTCAGATATTTTAACCCGACTTTTGGTTTTTTCGTTTGGGAGTATATTTCTGCCCTCAAACGCTTATAATTTATATTTTTGGGATTTTTATTTATCGCTGTTTCAATTGATTTTTCAGCCTGCTCAATATCACCGTTTTTCATGCTGCCGAATGCTACAAGATAATTTGCGTAATCAGATTCCGTTAAAAGCGAGGTTTGTTTCATCAATTCGGTTGTAGCCTCTTTGCTGCTGTCATTATACATAATATTTGAATAAATTTCGGCAAGATACATCTGGTCTTTATTTGTTAAATGACTGCTCGGAAAATAGTAATTTTTTACATCCTCCTCCAACAAACCAGAAATCTGATTATCCTGAATTTTTGACATTGAAAGTTCGGCAAGAGAAAAGAATCCGATAGATGCCATCTCTTTTGTAAGACGCATATATACATAATCACTCGGGACAATGGTTTCTATAAGCACCTTAAAATCCTGATAAGAGGAACGAACATTGCTCTGCATAAATTTTTCCATCGCTATCGTATAATGATTTTTGATGGCATTTCTTGTCAGGGTACCTTTTTTGAGGACGTAAGACGGCTGATTAACTTTTTCCTGATAGGTATTAGGATTGTTATCAAGAGGATTGACGGGTTTTAAACCGTTAAGGTCAAGTGCCAAAACCGTCTGGTTTGCCATAAGTAAAAAACACAAAACAAATGCGGGATAACGCATCCTGTTTCCTGTTTTAAATTTTCTTTCCTCTGCCTTCATTAAGCCTCATTTTCTTCATTATTGTTCTTGTAATAACTGTTGAACAAGTCAAATATTTTCTGTTCTTCCTCCGTTTTATTTTCGGAAGTTCCTATTCTGTATATATCTGTTAAACTGAATTTACCAAGATATTGTTCATCAGCCGAAGCCATTTTACCATTGTTTTCCGACAGAAACACATGGATAATCTTATTTACCGGAATAGACAAAAAGGTATCTACAAGTTCTTTTTGGAAATGTGAACCTGCCCCTTTGAGAAGAATATCAATAACATTCACGATAGGCATTTTATCACGGTAGTGACGTTTTGATGTTATTGCATCAAACACATCCGCAACTGCCAAAATTCTTCCGCCAAGTGTTATTTCTTCCCCTTTTAAATGTCTGTAATAGCCCGAACCATCCCATTTTTCGTGGTGAGAACAAGCCATTTCGGTAATCATTCTGAAATCCTGTGACATGTAAATTCTGTTTAAAATGTTGTGAGTAATTCTTACGTGTTCCTGAATATGTTTGTATTCTTCATCCGTAAGTTTTCCGTCTTTTTGCAGAACTGAATCTCTTATACCGATTTTACCGATGTCATGCAAAGTTGCCGCTTTTTCCAAAAGGGAAATATCTTTTTTGTCCATATTAACTGCCTGTGCCAGCAGGGTTGAATACATACGGACTCTTGTTGAATGACCTGCGGTAATCTTATCTCTGGCATCGATAGACATTGCAAGAGTATCTATAAAACTTTCAAACAAAAGTTTCTGTTCGTGATACATTTGCAATTGTTTGTCAAATAACTGGGCATTTTCAAGCGCAATACTTGCACTTCCTCCGATGGCGATAAGCAAATCTTCATCATTTTTGGTAAACACACCGTCAATTTTGTTCAAAACCTGAAAAGCACCGATAATTTCACGGTTATTGTTTGTAATAGGCATACAAAGTATGGTTTTTGTATGATAACCCGTACTTTTATCAACCTCGGGATTAAATCGGGGGTCTGAATAAGCATCCGTTATATTCAGCGCTTCGCCCGTTTTCACAACATAACCCGCAAGACCTTTATCGGCAGGAAATCTTATTTCTTTGCTGTCGTCAATTCCGAGAGCAACCTTTGACCATAATTCATCAGAATCTTTGTCCCACAAAAATACCGTACATCTGTCCGCCTGAATTGCGTTTTTGGTTTCTTCCGCAATAACTTTTAAAAGTTCGTCAATATCCGTTAATGCCGTAATTGACTGGCTGATTTTAACCAGCGATACAAGAGGGTCGCTTTTGGTCGGAAGTGAATAATCCATGTTGTTTTGGAGTTGTCTGATTCTTGTGTTTATGGTATCTGAGAGTGAATATTTATCTTCGTCAACGGAAAGTTTTAAAGCATTGTTATAGTGCATAAGGGCAACATCCTTATTGCCTTCCGAAAAATTTATATTACCCAAAATCAGTTCATTTATGAGTGATGCCGTTGTGCTGTTTGCTCTGTGAGCCATATATGTACCGTCTTGCAATAATGCGGCGGCATCGTCATATTTTGCTTTGTCCTGAGAATAATTCAGAAAAGAAAGCAGGCTCAGACAAACCGAAACTCCTTCCGTGAAATTTTCTTCCTGACAACGAGAGTATGCACTTTCCAAATCTTTGCGTGCGGCATCGTAATCTTTTTCTTCAATAAAGCCCAGAGCCGATTTTATTATTCTTTCCGTATCTTCGTGCTGTTGAATCATATTCTAACCTCTTTTGTTATTATACAATATTTTCCCCATAAACACAAATGCTTTATATAAATTTAGGTGACTATATAGGATATTACACTAAAATAGGCTAAAAGTACCGTCATTCTGAGCGAAGCGAAGAATCTATTATATAAAACAGATTCTTCGGGCTAAAGCCCTCTGAATGACGAGGTTTTTGGTAAATTTGGTGTTAAAAAGTATATAATTGCAAATTTAATTTGTTACAGATAAATCTCCTCTGCCTTTGGGAGATGGCAGAAAATCAACACGAAATTTGAGGGTTAAATTTTCGGGTGAGGGTGTTTTTACAGTCAGTAGGGTAAAGCGATAGCATATAATAAATAAGGCGGGCACGCTTACGCTTTGCCCACCCTACAATTCTGCATTTTGTCGGGGCAAGCCCCGACTTGCATTTTATCATACCTTTTGCCAATTTGCAGCATTATTAACGGTATTGAACTTACCTATTAATGTTTCAATATCATCTGCATTATTACTTGCAAGAACATCGGATACACTGCCATATTCTTTATTTACACAATAATCTGATTGTAACCACTGTACAATATCTGCTTTAACACCTCTTATTGTATCTATATTCAATGCGTTATCGTTATAATCAATTATCGTTTCAATACAATCCCAGCCGTTACCCTCTGAATCGGCGACAATACTGATATCTTTAATACTGCTGTCATTTGTATTTGCCTTCCATAATTCAAAATCATCCGTTGTTAATATTCTTAAACCTTTTGTATCAATCTTATTGCTGCTGTCAACATTAAATACAAAGTGCAAGTTCTGATAATTAGCTTCCTCAGACGACCCATCAACAGGATTAATACTTATCGTATCATTTCCCGAAGAATCGGATATAATACTTGTCTGACTTGTATTTACAAAAATATAATCATTTCCGGCGTCACCATATACAATATTTTTATCAGACCACGCATATATTGTATCATTACCGCCGCCTGCATGAATTTCATCAACAACACCAGGAGTTGTGTCATAAGAAAAATAATTGGCAGTATGTGAGAATATTTCTTCATCGGCATTACTGCCCCATATCCTATCACTTCCCTTTTTACCGGCTATTTGATTAACACTGAGAGTATCGGAAAGTATTCTGATATCATCGTCCTTATTTGTCGCAGTATACATATAATAATCACTATCTGTACGAATATTCTTAACATCTTTGAAACAATCAGTCATATTGTATTCAGTACCTGTTGAGTCAATGATTTTTACGACATAATTATGATTTTTCCAATAGAAATCCTTTACTATTAAGGTGTTTTCGCCGTCATAATGAATTAGTAAATCATCATATCCGGTTGTAAGACCATCACCTTTATCATAACCGGTTTTAGAAGTAAGTTCTTCAATCGTAGCATCATTAAACTTCAAAGTTATGGTTCCGCCTTCCTGATTCAAAATATCGGAGCCATCACCGGTGTTAAATACAAAAGTATTTTCTCCGTCTCTTGAATAGAGAGTATCTGCACCTTTACCGCCTGTATAAGTATTTGTTCCGCTCTTTGCAATAAATACATCAACATTATCCGTGCCTGCGAATGTACCGCCTGTTCCTACATCAAAACTTCCCATATCATCTTTGTTACCGTACATTGTAGCAAGTGATTTTGTTTCATCCGGAGACGACCAGTTATATGTAGTAACCGTATCAATTTTATTATCCGTTTCAAAATAGTTATCTATAATTACATAACTGTCTTTGCTATATATATTTTTTGTATTTATAACAAGACCTTTACCGTTGTCATTTGTATAGTATTTGAACTTGGTAAAATCAACCCCGTATGAGGATGCCGATTCAAAGCGTAAAATATCATCAGAAGTATAGTTTTTAACCGTATCTATACCATACTCATTGTTATAATCAAAATTAAACGTATCAACACCTGTCCC
>CAMHMW010000052.1 GCA_946186335.1 uncultured Candidatus Melainabacteria bacterium | reverse complement strand
TGACAAGGATACAGCGACTCCGGTAAGTGACGGAAAGCTTATGAATGAAAAGATTCAAAGCGGTAAAATTAAGGTTGGAGAAATTGTGCATTCGAAATTTAACCTGAATAATGTAGTATTATACGGGAAAATGGATAATCAGACAGTTGAATTTTTCCTTCCTGAAACGAACTATGCAAAAGGTATGCTGAGTGCTGCGGGGTCTTATGATGTATCAGATCACAGTTCAAATATCCACTTTATGGCATCTGAAATAGATTCAAATGAAGTTGTAACAAGAGTATTTAATCTTCCGGATCATTTTGAGGGAAAAGCGTTTGCAACTTTGCATCTTAATACAAAAGATAAACTGAGAGATATAAAAGCATACTCAACTTTTGCCATAAGTGACGGTTATATGCCGAAACTGGGAACAAGAGAGTTTACATTCAACAAGCCAAACAAATTTAAAAAATCTTTGTTTTTCATAAAAAAACAATTTAATTTTACTCTCTCAAAAATTTCTAATATAGATTTTTCACGCAGAGATTTATTTTATTCCAATCTGAGAGGAAATTTCAGTATAGATAACGAAAAAGTCGAAAATCTGAATTTATTTTCCGAAAGTGCAAATTTCTCAATGTTTATTGAAGGTGATTACAACATAAATACTCAGTATGGAAATCTTGTCGTTTGGGGTAAACACAACAAAGAGTTGTATTTAAAAAAGAAAAATCTATGGATTTATACACCGATAAGGTTGAACAAATTCCCCCGATTAATGCTGCTGACCCTTCTGAAATAAAAATCTTCCGTGTTGAAGCATCAGGAAACCTTAATTCGGACAATATAAAAATGAATTTCAGAGATATTCGTGACAGCAAAAACAAGACGAGTGGGGCTACTCCGTAAATTCTGTTTCATCAAGGCTTTCGATAATGAGCATGGGTTTTGGTATTATGTAGTCCATAATCTCCTCGGGAGCAATGCCCGAATTTATCATATCTTCATCGGCTTCTTTGTCCATTCCCAGTTGTTTATAGGTCTGAGCCCGTTCAAAATACAGTCTGTCTTTTAACAGATATTCTCTGTCGTTTTCTGCTCGGTCTATTAATTTATTGTATATTGTTAAGGCTTCCTCATAACGTTCCGTATTGTATAAAAATTGAGCCTTATCCCACAGAAATTTATCTTTTTCATCACGGTTTTTTGCTTTTTTTATTGCTTTGTTGAAATCTTTTATTGCACCGTCATAATCTTTGATTTCGTATTTAATAAAAATCTTATTGTCAAAATTTGTCATATTAAACCCGTCAGCACCAAACTCGTATGCCTGTTCAAAATCATTAATGGCATCCTGCATATTCCCAAGTTTGTAATTTGCGTATCCTCTCATAGAATACCATTCTTGTGCTATGGGGAAAATCTTTGCCCAGACTGTTGTATAGCGTACAACATCGTTATATCTGTGATCGTTCAGCAGTTTTTGGGCAATGCTGAACGGTGAAATAAATGCAAAACCGCACATTAAAACAATTACAAGAACAAGAACCTTTACAAGTTCCATTTTGAATAATCGGTAATATTTACGGTCAATATTTTCAGGGGGTGAGAATTTCTTTCTTTCGTATTCTCCAAATCTGTTTTTTATTCTTTTTTCAAAAATTTTTGTTGAAATAAAAGTTATAATCTGACTGACAATTATCATCACAAAGATTACAATAAGAGCGTTTATGTACCAGTTATTATTTACCAGTATTGCAAACTGGGGAAATATCATTTCGTAAAGCGCATAAATAAACAAAAGGCATATACAGACAGATGAAATTCGTTTGTGAATTTTTATCTGATGCCATATCTGATGAAGTTCATCGGATGTAAATTCTTTCGGGAATTTATATCCGTCTGAAGTGTTGTTCATCGCTTTTATTACTGTCTCTCCATCTCCTATGTTATAAAAATTCATCGGTGCATAATTATACATTAGGCGAAGGATGTTTAATTTTATCATCGAAATTCTTTCCCTTGATAATAATATAACACATAAAGCACAAAATAATACGAGTTTTAATTCTGATAATGAGAAAAATTTTTATATCCCGATAATAGTGAATTTTAGGGTTTTTACGGCTTAATATTACGTTACATCAATTTTCTATCTTTTGTGATAGAATGAACAGGGAGTTATGAAAAACTTATGAGTCTTGAATTTTTAACAAGCGGGAACTGGATAGACGGACAAATTGACTGTCTTGTTGCATTACAAAATCTGAGAGGGCAGGTTGGTCCGGTCTTAGATGATTTGTTTTTATCAATAACAACTCTCGGGGAACTGTTTTTCGGTACGGTATTAACCTGCATAATATACTGGAGTATTGATTTTCGTGCCGGCATGTTTTTGTTTACCTTAAATTCTCTGGGTATGCTTTTTGCACAATTAGCAAAAGCCGTAGCATGTATATATCGTCCGTGGGTTTTGAGTGACAGGGTTCATCCGCTGGAAGCGGCACTCCCCAGAGCCGGCGGTTATTCTTTTCCCAGCGGGCATTCCACAATGATTTCAACATCTTCGGGTGGTATTGCGTATTTAACATGGAAAAATATAAAATGGCTGAGTATATTGTTACTCATCCTTATATTAACGGTTATGTTTTCAAGGCTCTATGTCGGGGTGCATACTCCGCAGGATGTATTGTCAGGCGGCTTGATTGCTATTCTGTTCATTATTTTTTCAAATGTTTTGTTAAAATGGTGTGACGGGGATAAAAAACGTTATTTATATGCACTTGCGGGAATGAATATTGCCGCTGTTGTGATTTTGTATTATATTCTCACCAAACATTATCCGCTTGATTATGTTAACGGAAAACTTCTTGTAAGCCCAATGAAAGCAAAATATATTGCTGTTGTTTATACGGGCTGGATTATGGGGATATTAAACGGGGTGTATTTGATGGCGAGATTTTTCCCGTTTAACCCAAAAGAGGGTACTGTTCGTAACAGGGTTCTACGTTCCGTAATAGGCAGCGTAATACTGTACGTAATGCTTCATTATATTCAGATATACTTTTTTGAGGGGGAACAGGGATACAAAATAACCTTCATCAGTATGATGCTTGCGGGATTGTTTATCACCTGTATTTATCCGATGATATTCACGAAGTTTTCGTCAAAATAAAATTTTGTTTTATAATGTTCATGTCTAAAATTTAAGGAGAAGAAAAGTATGAAAAAATTTTTATTATCACTATTTGTTGCGGTAGCACTTGTTGTTCCTGCCGGTGCGGCAACGTACAATCCGTCAACAAGAGTTGAAGAAGTCGGTACGGCTTTAATGCAAAAGAGTGCTATATCAGCATCAAATGTTAAATTTATGGTAGTTTCAGGCGCAGTTGACAATTCAGCATACGTTACAAACAAAACCGTTAACGTATCAACAAACGAATTAACTTTTGCGGGAAACGATAACGAAGTTGCTGCTGTTGTAGGGAACGAACTTGGTCACATAATTGCAGGGCATGCTTCAAAGGGTAAAGTTGTATCTTTGCTTCAGGCTTCCACAAATACCAGCGTAACAACAAATGAGGCTGCTGCAACACTTGTATCAAATTACAGTAATTTAAAACAGGAAAAAGAAGCGGATTTGGTTGCGGTTGATTTGATGGTAAATGCAGGCTATAATCCGCTTGCACTTATTGTTGTTTTGACAAAACAAACCGGAACATATTGGGAAACATTACTCGGTCAGCCTTCAAATGCTGAAAGAGCATTGAATGTATATAATTACGTAAGTTATGCTTATCCTGCAAAATTAAAGGCAGGATACGGATGTAACGAATACAGAACATTTGTTGCTTATGCCGAACCGATTATTGCAACACGTGAAAGCAGTAAAAAATTGTCAAATAAAAATACAAAAGCGCAGGCAAAAAATAAAAAAAGTGTAACAAATAAAATTACAAAATTCAGAGTCCGCGGCGGTATGAGCGGCTGGGATGCAGCTTATGGCATATTAAAAGGCGGCGCTCAGTAGTTAAATTTCTGATGATAAAAAGGTGTACCATTTGGTACACCTTTTTTATGCACAAAATTTTACTTATGATATTTTTCGCCTTTAATAATTTTAAACGCCCTGTATATTTGCTCAATAAGTATAAGTCTTGCAAATTCGTGCAAAAATGTCATTTTTGACATACTCATTTTTAAATCGGCACGGGCAGATACATTTTCTCCGATTCCGCATGATGAGCCTATAACAAAAACAATTTCCTGAACACCGTTATTGGTGAGTTCTTTCAGTTTCTCCGCAAAACCTTCGCTTGTATATTCCTGTCCTTTAATTTCCATTGTTATTACATAATCTAGAGGTTTTATAAGTGATAAAATTTTTTCACCTTCTTCTGACAGGGCTTTTGGGGTAAGGTTTTCGTCTTTAATTTGTACGGGTGAAATCTCGGCAACAGACACTTGTGCATAAGGTGTTAAACGTTTTAAAAATTCGTCCATACCGTTTTGCAGATATTTTTCTTTAATTTTCCCGAGTGCAATTATTTTAATTTTCAATTTTTGTATTGTCGCTTTCTATGTATATTGAACGTGATGGGAATGCAAAATCAATATTTGCTGCTCTGAATTTTTCAATAACAGTCTGGTAAAATTCTCCCCGTACTCTGAGAAACTTATCGTAAGAACCCGATTTTACATATCCTCTGAATCTTATATTTATTGAACTGTCACCAAGGTTATGAATGGCAATCGTAAATTCATTATTGATTTCTTTGTGTTCTATGGCGGTATCTCTGAGTATTTGCTGTGCAAGTTTGAGTTTTTCGTTATCGGTTGAATATGTAACTCCGAAAGTGATATTCAAAAATCTTTTCTTTGCTCTTGAAACATTTGTTATAATTGCATTTGCTGCTAAATTGTTCGGGACATTTATAAGGAAATTGTCCAAATCACGAATTTTTGTTGAACGGATAGTAATATCTTCAACCCAGCCTTCAACATCATTAACCTTTACGTAGTCCCCGATTTTATAAACGTGATCTGACAGAATTTCAAAACTTCCGAAGAAGTTGGCAAGAGCATCTTTCGCTGCCATACCTACCGCAATACCACCGATTCCGAAACCTGTCAGTATTGAAGAAACCGAGTAACCCTGACTTTGCAGAAATCCTGTTAATGCCAGAAATATCAAAACGGCTTTCACCAGTTTCATAACAACAGGCATGAATCTCAAAAGCGGAGAGTTTGATTCGGAAAGTTTTATCTGGTTCTTTATTTTTCTGTCGGCAAAATCAATTATCTTAAAAAGTATTATAATGAATATTACATTTAATACCAGTATCATTATAAAATTGGTGTCCCATCTGTGCATTTTTAGATATTCTCCTGTCGGTTTTTCTCTATAATCATTATATACAAACATGACCTCAGCGGTAGTCAATGTAAATATTTTATAAAAAATTTTCCTTTTGATAATTCTTTGCTAAAATCATGTATTATGAGTTTATTTAAGGAACACGGGCTTAAAATAACCGTATTTGTGATATGCCTTATACTGGGCATAGGTTTTGCAAAGATTTATCAGCCGCAAAATAAGACTTATCGCATATATAAACAGGCATTGAAAGATTATGATAACAAGAACTATTCAAATGCATATTTTCAGTTTTCAAAAATCGGTTATTCCTCACGATTAAAGCCTTATGCCCTTTATCGTCAGGCAATGTGTGCAAAAGCGCTTGGTGATAAGCAATCTGAAATCGTAAATTATCAACATCTTTTTAATTATTATCCGAAAAATAAACTCAGTGCAGAGGCAAAATATCAAGCCGGACAACTGTTGCTGGATGAAGATCCGAATCTTGCCCTTAAATATTTTGCATCCGTTCGGAAATCTGATTTGGACGAAGATTATCAGATAGCCTCAAAATATTATATAGCAAGAATTACTGCAAATCAGGTAAGGTATCTGCATAAAAAGATTTCAAACAAGAAAAAACAGGAGTTGGAGCAGTCTTTCAGAACATATCTCGAAAAAGTTCCTGATGGGCGTTTGGCGGCGGGAGTTGCTGATGCTTGGCAAAAATTCAATCCTAAATTAAACTCAAAAGATATGGTAATGGTTGCAAGGGCTTATTATAATGCAGGCATGAATGAACAGGCAGCAAAAGCGCTTGCAAAATCAAAACCTGAAGACCGCTGGGCTGTTGAAGCTTCAAATACATTTGCTCTGCACGATTATCCGAAAGTTAAAACTTTAATAGAAGAAGGGGTCGAGAAATATTCTGATTTCGTTGAAAGTGACGATTATAACAAGGCGGTTGATGATTATTTAAAATTATATGACCCGAAAGATAAACTGAAAACGATCACGCAGCTTTTTGCAAAAGCAAAAGGAACTAAAAAGGCATATATCTGGTATTTGAAGTGTGAAAATATATCTTCAGATCAGGATAAATTTGCATGTCACAAGGATTTGTATCTGAATTTCCCGAACAGCACTTATGCTGAAAAATCACTTATGCAGGTCTTTCAGTACGGTATAAAAAACAAAAATTATCCGAAGTGCAGGGAATTAGCCAAAGATTTTCTTAACAGGTATCCTAATTCAAAATATGCGCCGTATTTTATGTTTTGGTCGGGTAAAATTGAACAGGGATACGGTTCATCAGTATATAAAAATTATTATGATGACTTAATCGCAAAATATCCCGATTCATACTATGCCTATCGTGCGTTCTGGATAACAAGAGGTATATATAATGCGACCATTCCGGCAAAAATCAGTTATAAACCCGTGGAATATCCTTATCGTTATCCGCAAAAAGGGGAAGATTTGTATGATTTGCTTGCCGTACAGGATTATGCGGTTGTTTCAAAGGTTATGCGGGATGATTTTATTGACAGTTGGATAGAGCATAAAAAAGGAAATTATCTGAACTCTGTTACAATAGCGCAAAAAGCTATGGATGAACTCCCCGAAAAGCCGACTAAATCCGATTTGAGATGGCGTCTTGTTTATCCGCAGAATTACTATATTCAGGTAAAAAATTATGCTCAGCAATACCATAATAATGATGCTTTGATAATGGGAATTATAAGAACAGAAAGCACATTTAATCCTGAGGCGCAAAGTCCTGTCGGGGCAATAGGTTTAATGCAGTTAATGCCTGCAACCGCACACGAAATAGGTTCAAAGCATGGTATTACATTTAATACGAGTTATCTGCTTAATCCGGAATTAAATATAAAACTGGGTAATTTATATTATTCAACCATCAGAGATATGCTTGACGGAATGGATGTATCGGCTGTTGCGGCATACAATGGCGGTATAGGTTCTGTTACAAGCTGGAAATCAAAATTAAAATATAAAGATACGGATGAATTTGTCGAACAAATTCCGTACGAAGAAACTAAAAATTATGTTGAGAGGGTATTTAAAAGCTACTGGAACTATACAAGAATTTACCAGATGTAGGTTAATTTGTCAGAAAATGCCAAATATCAACCTTTTGGGCTATTACAACATGGAATAAAGTGCTATAATTGTGACTATGAGAAAGATTTTAATTTTTTTAACGGTATTAATAATAAATTTTATAATTTCAAACCCTGCTAATGCTATAAAAATAGGGCTGCTGACACAGGTTGATGAAGCCGGAATCGGTACAAATGTTGCAGGCAGAATGATAGACGTGAACACCAATAAAACGGTATGTACCGCAGACCCTCTGAAAGGTTATATGGTTGTTCCGTATAAAAACGAAATAGCAATCAAAGCAGGTGGACATTTTTACGGACTGGGAACAAATGCAATTGTATTAAGACCCGATAAGGCCGGTTATGTAAGTACAAAAGGCAGATGGTACCGCGGAAAACTCATGATAAAAAATATCGGCGGAAAACTTACCGTAATTAATGATATTGATTTGGAAGATTATTTAAAAGGGGTAGTACCCTCAGAAATGCCGGCAAGTTGGGAATTTGAAGCGTTAAAGGCTCAGGCGATTGCAGCAAGAAGTTTTGCTCTTGCAAATCTCGGCAAACAGGCAAAATACGGCTATGATTTAAAAGATAATACGGATGATCAGGCTTATGGCGGGGCATCTGCCGAAACAAACGTCACAAACCGTGCGGTTGATGAAACGCATGGACTTGTTCTGACTTATGACATGAAAATAATTTCCGCATATTATTCGGCATCAGCCGGCGGCATGACATCAACTTCAGTTTGGGGCGGATATGCACCGTATTTGCACTCTGTACCGTCATTTGACGACAATGTTGCAAAAAAAGGCCATGGAGTCGGCATGAGTCAGCATGGTGCAAATAATCTTGCAAAACAGGGCTATAATGCGTATCAAATTTTGCAATATTTTTACTCAAATGTTAAATTTGCAAAATTGAACAATGAGAGTTAACCCGCTTTTATAAAGGGTTTTAAGGGTGATATACACCTGTATATACACTATATTAAGGCGTTTAAATTTTTTCTTAACCGAAACCCTTGACATCATTATAAAAAGTGTTATAATAAACTTGTCGATTACAGATTACTGCGGAGAATGGTTAGTGTCCGTAGTTTATGAAGAAGGAGGTTCATAATGAACAAAGAAGAATTGGTAAAAGAAGTATCAAAAAAAGCAAAAGTTTCACAAAAAGCAACAGCTGACATTTTGGCAGCTACATTAGAAACAATCCAAAAAACAGTTTCTAAAGGTAAAAAAGTTACTTTAGTTGGTTTCGGTACTTTCGAAGCTCGCAAAAGAGCTGCTAGAACAGGCAGAAATCCTCAAACAGGTGCTACTTTGAAAATCGCTGCTAAAACAGTTCCTGCTTTCTCAGCTGGTAAAAAATTCAAAGAACTTGTTAAGTAATTCTTTTGCTTAGTTATAAGTTTGGAAACGGTAACTTTCGGGTTACCGTTTCTTTTTTGTTGAAAATAAGGATGTTTGTGCTAATATGTAATTACAGACAAATAGCGGGGCAGGTTAGTATTATTTTAAAACCTCAAAACTATGCCGAATATTGAAAGGAACAAATTATGAAAAGTTCAACAATAAGACGCTCAACACTTTCAAAAGAATCTATGGAAGTTATAGAAGCATTAGCAAGAGATAATGAAAACGAAGGTACTATCGGAGAATACGTAAGACCGGAGGAAATAGAAGTTAATAAAGATAATGATACGACAAGCAAGGCTCAGGAAATTGATTTGTTATGGCAAAACTTTAAGTCATCACAGTTTACTTCGAATTCGCCTACTGCGTATATTTTGATGGGTTTTATTGCTGGTGTAGTATTAACGTTGCTGACGATGTTCTGTATCGGATATTTTTCATCAAAAACAAGCGGAAAACCTTTTACATTCCCGTTTTTCGGAAATAAAACTCAGGTAGAGCAGACAATAGAACAAGATGCACAGGAAACTGTTGATGCAAAAGTTTCTGTTCCGGAAGAAACCGAACAGCAGGAAACCGTACAGAATGAAAAAGAAACACCTGTTGAGACATCTGTTGAAGAACCAAAAATTGATACTTCAAAAATGAAAAAATATGTAGTAAAAAGCGGTGATACCGGTGAAAGTATTATAAAACATTTTTACGGTTCATATACGCCTGAAAGAGCAGAAAAAATTATAAAAGCAAACAATTTAAAAAATCTTGACAGAATAAATATTGATCAGGAATTATTTATTCCCGCCGAATAATTGAGGGGATTGCTTTATGAAAAAACTTTTAAAAAATGTCCTTTTGGTATCGTTATTACTTTGTGCGGGTTTGCCCGCCCTGAGTTCCGATGATGGCTGGAAAAATTCTCTGCGTACAAAATTTCTGAATAATGAAGCGATTATCATGGAGATAAATATTCGCTCGTTTAATTCTGATGATAAAAACGGGGACGGGTTCATACAGGAGGAACTCGGAGAAAAAAGAGGGACTTTTGTCAATGCGGTTGAGCGTCTTGATGAGTTAAAAAATCTCGGAATAAACACTTTACATGTTTTGCCTGTTACCCCGACAGGAAAATTAAAGGCTCTCGGTACGGCGGGAAGTCTTTATAGTGCTGCGGCTTTTGACACAATAAACGAAGATTTGTATGATAAAAATTCCAAATTAACTCTTGAGGAACAGGCGAAAATTTTTATTGAGGAAGCCCACAAACGTGGAATAAGTGTTATTGTTGATGTTCCGGCATGCGGTTCTTACGATTTATTTATGGAAAGACCCGATTTATTTGTGACAACCCCATCCGGTGAACCTGTTATACCATCTGACTGGACTGATGTAAGACTTTTGTCGGTCGGAACGGAAGATAAAATTGACCCGAATACATACAGTTTATACAAAGATTTTGTGAAATTTATGATGAAACTCGGAGTTGACGGGATAAGAGCGGATGTTGCGCATTCAAAAACGGCATCGTTCTGGAAGGAACTTATTGAATATTCAAGGGAAAAAGATGAACAATTCCTTTGGCTTGCGGAATCCTCAGAAAGCTGGCATGATGCAATTTCGCCTCAGGCACCTTTTACCTCTTATGATAAATTGCTCGAAGCAGGGTTTGACGGCTATTACGGTTCATTTTTTAACCTGAAAAACTGGACAAATTCAAAAGAACTTTATAAACAATTTGATTATACTTTCTCGGAAACAAAAAAATTCAAAGAGCCAAAGAGTGTAATCGGTGCTTTTACTACGCATGATGAAGTCAGTCCGGTGCTTTTAAAAGGGGAAGATTTCAGTAATATGATAATCTGGCTCAATTCAACTCTCCCTGTAAACTCCTATTATGTTGACGGTTTTCAGACCGGTGATGAATATTATTACAAAAAGGGAAACAGACATGC
>CAMHMW010000051.1 GCA_946186335.1 uncultured Candidatus Melainabacteria bacterium | reverse complement strand
TCTGATGCATAAGTTCCGCCTGATACTCAATAATCATTTTTTCTCTGTCGTTAAGAGTTTCAACCATCCTGTTAATACTGTCTGTTACATTCTGATAAGTGGGGTGGTCAAGTTTTTCAATTTTTGTAGAAAGGTTGCCGTAACGGATAGAATCAACCGTTGTTGTAACTTTCCCCAAATAATCGTTAATTTTTGACCAGCGTTTGTTTGTCTTTCTTGTTATAAAAAACAGACAGATGAATACCACAATAACGCAAATATTAACAAGATAGAAATATGAAAACATTTATTACTTTCAAACCCTCGCTTTTTTAATTATGATATAATTATATCAGACAAATCAACCTTTGTTAATACACTTGTAAATGGAATTATATATGACAAAACTGAAACTTCCGAAAACAATAAAAATGGTTATAACAGACTTTGACGGGATACTTACTGACAACAATGTCTATATAAGTGATGATTTTAAGGTGTCAAGAAAGATGAATTTCAAAGATATAATGGGAGTTTATATACTGAAAAGAGCAGGTTTTGAAATTGCGATTATTTCGGGTGAAAAAAATGCCGCAATAGAAACCCTTTCCAAAAAACTTGAAATTTCTGAAATTTATCAGCAGATAAGAGTAAAAATAGATGTTCTTAAATCTCTTATTGAGAAATATCATCTTTCTCAGGATGAATATGTTTACATCGGAGATGATATAAACGATTTGGAATGCATTAATTTTGCAAAATACAAAATAACCGTTCCTCAGGCTGTTGAAAAAGTCAGAGCAGTTGATAATATACAGATTACCGAAAACAATGCAGGCGAAGGGGCTTTTAGGGAGGTAGCAGATTGTTTGACAGATTAAAAAACATATTTGATAAGGTAAAAAATCTGAACGTTTCTGTTGATAAATACCGGAAAGAGTCGGTTATCCAGTCACTTCCGAATGTTGCTTATGTAAATCAGGCTCAGAAATATATTGAAAAGAAACAATATAAACTTGCTCAGGAATATCTGACAAAAGCACTTGATATAAATAATCAGGATGCAAGAGCGCACAAATATCTGGGTAAAATTTATGAAGCACAGTGCAAATTTGGAGATGCCCTGAGAGAATACGAAGTTTCATCCGTCATAAATCCTCAGGATAAAGAAATTTGGCTGCGGCTCGGGATGTGCCAAATTACAACAAAGAAATATGAACAGGCAATTAAATCTTTTGAAAACGCCGACAAAATTACCCCGATGAATACGGATGTTCAAACCGGCTGGGGAATGGCTTTAATGAGGCTGAAAAAATACGCCCTTGCCCGTGACAAATTTGTACTTGCATCAAAAATAAACAAATATAACTATACGGCGATTTTGTTATCGGCAGTCATGGAAATTCGGCTGGGAGAATACAAACCGGCAGAAGTTAAACTCGGTTTTCTCACAAAAGTAGCCCCCAATGAAAGCAGCTGCTACGAACTGGCAAATTTACGGCTGTTACAGTCAAATTATCAGGAGGCAGAAAATTACGCTCTGAAATCTCTTTCATATAACAAACTTATGCTCCCTTCGTATTTTGTTCTCGGGGAAGTTTATTCAATACTGAAAGATTTTGAAAAAACAAATGATATTTTTAATCAGGCAGTTGAAAATGATTTAAACAATGATGCTTTGCAGATTGAATGGGGAAAAGCCTGCGTAAGACTTTTTAGATTTGAAGATGCAAGAGATCATTTTAATACCGCACTTGAAAAGAATGATAAAAATTCAGGAGCACAAATCGGATTAGCACTATTGGATTCTTACGAAAATAATTTTGAAAAATTAGAACAGTTCAAAGAAAGAAATGCCGATAATGTTTATATACAAGAAGCAACGGGACTTGAATTTATTGCAAACGGTTTAACGGATGATGCTGTTGAAATGTTTAAAAAAGCATATAAAACCGACAAACACCAAACATATAATATTTTGCATCTTGCAAGAGCGTAAAAAAAATTAAATAATACAGATAAAACACGTGAATATTATGAAAAATTTACAGTTGAAAATCCAAAATATGAAGAAGGGTTAATAGAATATTCAAAATGGCTCATCGATATTTCCGATTTTGCAGAAGCAAGAAGAAAACTTGAAAAGCTCAAAAATATTGCACCTGAGAATATAAAAGTTTTAAATTTGTTATTTTATTCGCAATACAGACTTGTCAAGGAGAATATTTCGGAATATAATTTGAAAGAGGCAATCTCGCTTGCCGATAAAATCATGACCCTCGGAGATTTTGAATACGAACCCGAAAAAACAGATTTGGAAAATATTTTAAAAGATATACAGGGAAAATAAATTGAAAAAGATAATAGTACAAAAGTTTGGCGGAACATCTGTTGCGGATACCGAAAAGATTAAGAATGTCGCTCAAACCGTTATAAGAGAAAAAAATAACGGCAACGATGTTGTAGTCGTAGTTTCCGCAATGGGTCACACAACAGACCACCTCGTTAAACTGGCAAACGAAATTAACCCCAACCCCTCTGCACGTGAAATGGATATGCTCCTTTCAACCGGTGAATGCGTTTCTATTGCGCTTTTATCAATGGCTATTCAGGCAACAGGGCATAAAGCCGTAAGTTTTAACGCTACCCAGATAGGAATTTTAACTGAAAATGTCCATTCAAAAGCAAGAATTGTTGATATAAAAACCGAAAAACTTAAAAAGAATTTAGAAGAAGGTAATATTATTGTTGTTGCAGGATTTCAGGGAGTAACCGAGGACGGAGAAATCACGACTCTCGGTCGCGGAGGTTCTGATACTTCCGCCGTTGCACTTGCCGCAGCATTAAATGCCGAAAGATGCGATATTTACACAGACGTTGAAGGGGTTTATACGACAGACCCAAGAGTTGTACCTAACGCATCAAGACTTGACAGTATATCTTATGAAGAAATGCTTGAACTTGCACATGCCGGAGCAAACGTATTGCACCCCCGCAGTGTTGAAACGGCAAAGCAATATGCCGTACCATTAAGAGTTCGCAGCAGTTTCAAACTTGATAACATGGGAACTTTAATATTAGGAGTTGAAAAAATGGAAATAAACAGACCGGTCGCGGGTGTTGCCGCAGATTTAACACAGGTAAGAATTGTTGTTCGTGAAATTCCGGATACCCCCGGTGAAGCCGCAACATTATTCAGTTATCTTGCAGATGAAAATATTTCCGTTGATATGATTATTCAATCCTATGCCCGCAAAGAGGCAAATACAAACGACATTGCATTTACGGTAAGTATAGACGATTTGCCTAAAGCACAGGAAGTTTTGGAAAAAGTAAAAGTTAAACTCGGAGCTGAAAGCGTAAAATTTGATGATGACATTGCAAAAGTTTCTATAATCGGTGCCGGTATGATTGACCGTCCGGGTATCGCTTCAACTATGTTTAAAACTCTTGCTGATGCAGGTATAAACATCAAAATGATTTCAACAAGTGAAATCAAAATCAGTTGTCTTATTCAAAAAGCGGATGCTCAAAAAGCCGTAAAAGCACTTCACGAAGTATTTAATCTCGGATGTGATGAGATTGCCGAGGTTAAAGGCACTCTGCCTGATGTGTAATCTGAGCAATAGAATACAGGTTGGCGCTTTTAACACGACAATATGTAAGTTGGGCTTTTAGCCCGACAGATAACTTTACAAAAATTAATTAAGTAGTAGCAAAAAATTTTATTTTCTGCATTAATATCTTTGTCGGGTTTATATGTTTAATACTATTACGGAAAAATTTAACATACCATTCAGGTCGGGTCAGAAAGTGACCCAAAGTTTCCCTGCTTTTAAACAGGAAAATTCTGATGAGAAGAAGGACTTTATTCAGACGGTAAAAGATAACAAGATGAATATTTTGGCAGGCGGGCTGTTGACAGGCGGTGCTGTTTTGCTGTATCTGGGGCTTACAAAACCCGGTAAATACAAACTTTTCAACAACTTTGTTGAAGAAAAAATAAGCGACATGGAAAATATTGTGCGTAAATTTTCCGATTACGCAACGGATAATATAGTCAATTCATTCAAAGAAACCGTAGAATATATTTCTGCGTACAGAAAAACTCACATATTTAAACCGACAGAATTTTTACACGAAATAAATATGCTCAAAGACCCGTCAAAACTTGCGGATGCACAGGATTTGGCGTTTTCCGCAATATATGCACAAAAGAAAAATTTAAGTTATGTGGCGGGTGATATAGACGAATTTGCAACAAAATTCAACAAGATAAAATACAGAGTAACGGTAGAACTTGAACGTCAAAAACACAGAACGGAAATGGAACTTGACGATTACAGAAGGTTGCCGAAAAGCAAAGAACTTTATACCCCTCAAAAAACGGAAGCGGCGGAAACTCGTCTGAATACAGCACAAAATAACCTGATTAAATATATGAACAGAGTAAAAGATGCCCGCTTAAATACCGCCATAAAATCACAATACAGACAGATGGCAAATGCAATTGTGGAAAGTTGCTTATCCGTAAATAAATCAAAAGAAACAATACTTGATACAACCTTCGGAAAAATAAAACGACTTCTTCACCTCGGGGAAGATTTTGTTCCCGAATATAATCTGGCAAGATATGAACTTCCGACAGACAGTTCGCTTGCTTCTCACCTGAAACCGCAAACAATTCCCGATGATATTTCAAAAAATATTGATTCAAATTTGTTCCTGAAAATTGTTGAAGAAGAAGATTTGAGGGGAATTACTGATAAGGACATCAAGAAAATATTTTTCAAAACGCCTGTTGAATACAACCTGAAAGATTTGCGTTATCTGATAGACAGAATACGCCTCAGAGAAGCGCTTGTGACAGACGGTAAGGATAAAAGAGCGTATAATTCGGTCATTGTAAAATTAAAATATCTGTCAAACCGTCTGAATGATTTTGGAGAAAAGCAGGTTGTTGAATTTGCGGACTTTGATTTTACCAAACTGAATGAGGAACAAAGACGGGCAAAACTTTATTATTTGAGTACCGCAGGGCGCAGGTTCGGGTTTGAAAGTTTTGATTTATTGAATGCCCACATGCTTAAAAACAGCGGCACGTACAGAAACCTCAGCCTGAAAGACCACGCAAAACATATTAATAATAACCCCGATTTGTATTTTGTCGGCTAAGTTTCAAATGTTAACAGATTTAAAGCAAAATTATTATATTCCTTTTATATAACTATGTTTATGTTAGAATTTTAGTACAATTATCTAGCGAGATATTTTTATATTTAAAAGGAGAAAAATTATGACAGAAAAACGTGTATGGTTGTTCAGAGAAGGTAATGCTCACATGCGCGCCGAATTAGGCGGAAAAGGTGCTAACCTTGCTGAAATGACTAATTTGGGACTTCCTGTTCCTCCGGGGCTGACTATTACAACAGCTACCTGTATGGAATACATCAACAACGGCAACAAAATGCCCGAAGGTCTGATGGATGAAGTTAAATACTACTTGAAGGAAGTTGAAGCACAAGCCGGTAAAAAATTTGGTGATAAAACTAATCCGTTACTTGTTTCAGTACGTTCAGGCGCAAGAGTTTCAATGCCCGGTATGATGGAAACAATTTTGAACTTAGGTTTAAACGATGAAACCGTTGAAGCAATGGTTAATTTAACTCAAAACCCCCGTTTCTGCTATGATTCATATAGAAGATTTTTAACAATGTTCGGTTCTGTTGCCTGGGAAATGGACAGACAACTTTATTTTGAATCCGAAGTTGAAAAAGTTAAAGCAAGAGAAGGTGTTACAGAAGACACTCAGATTTCTGCTGAAGGCTGGAAATCTTTGATTCCTATTTACAAAGCAAAAATCAAAGAAGTTACCGGAAAAGAATTTCCGCAAGATCCTTACATCCAGTTGCAGGAAGCAATTGAAGCAGTATTCAGAAGTTGGAATATTCCCCGTGCGGTTGCTTACAGAAATATGAACAAAATTGACCACAATTTCGGCACAGCCGTAAACGTTCAGACAATGGTATTCGGTAATATGGGTAACGATTGTGCAACAGGTGTTTCCTTCACCCGTAATCCTGCAACCGGGGAAAACAAATTCTACGGCGAATATCTGGTAAATGCTCAGGGTGAAGACGTTGTTGCCGGTATCAGAACTCCTAAACAGATTTCCGAACTCGAAACAGATATGCCCGATATTTACGCTCAATATGTAAATATCGCAAAACAACTTGAAAAAGGCTATCACGATGTTCAGGATATGGAATTTACCGTTGAGAGAGGTAAATTATGGATTCTGCAAACAAGAAACGGTAAAAGAACTGCAAAAGCAGCCATCAAAATTGCCGTTGATATGTATAACGAAGGCATTATTTCAAAAGAAGAAGCAATTATGCAGGTTGATCCTTACTCTGTATATCAGGTATTATTACCTTGTTTCAACCCTGACAAAGTTAAACACTCTCACAAAGTTTCAAAAGGTGTAAACGCATCTCCGGGTGCTGCTGTCGGTAAAATCGTATTTGATACCGAAGAAGCAGCAAGACGCGGTGAAGCAGGTGAAAAAGTTATCTTGGTCAGAATTGAAACCTGTCCTGATGATATTCACGGTATGGCAGTTTCTCAGGGTGTTTTAACCCTCAGAGGCGGTGCTACATCTCACGCAGCAGTTGTTGCAAAAGGTATGGGTAAACCCTGCGTTTCAGGCTGTGAAGATTTGAAAATTGATTTGGCTAACGAAACAATCACATGTTCAGATGGAACAGTATTCCACAAAGACGACATTATATCACTGGACGGCGGAACAGGTGAAGTTATGGAAGGCGCTATTGAACTTGTTGAAGCAGGTATCGATAAAGACTTTGAAACCTTCTTTAACTGGGTTAACGAAACTAAAACTATGAAGGTTGAGGCAAATGCTGATACTCCGAAAGATATTGAAAACGCAATTAAATTCGGTGCAGAAGGTGTAGGTCTTTGCAGAACAGAACACATGTTCATGGATCCTGACAGACTTCCCTGGGTACAGAAAATGATTATTGCAGGTACAACAGAAGCAAGACGTGAAGCACTTTCTCATCTTCTTCCGATGCAGTATTCAGACTTTTACGCAATGTTCAAAGCATTGGGCGACAAACCGTTAACAGTACGTTTGTTAGACCCGCCGCTTCACGAATTTTTACCTTCAAAGATAGAATTGGTTGAAAAAGTTGCAACCAAGAAAGCATTAGGTCAGGATTACGCAGAAGACGAAAAAATGCTTGAAATCGTTGAAAACCTTTCAGAATCTAACCCGATGATGGGTCTGAGAGGATGCCGTTTAGGTTTAACATATCCTGAAATCAACGAAATGCAGGTTCGTGCAATCTTTGAAGCTTGCTGCGATTTGGCAAAAGAAGGTCACAAAATCCAACCGTGGATTATGATTCCTTTAATCGGTCACATCAACGAACTTAAAACAGCAAAAGCAACATTAGTTTCTGTCGCAGAACAGGTTATGCAGGAAAAAGGAATTAAATTAGACTACAAATTCGGTACAATGATTGAAATTCCTCGTGCTGCATTAACAGCAAAAGAAGTTGCAACCGAGGCTGAATTCTTCTCTTACGGTACAAATGACTTAACACAGATGACATTTGGTTACTCAAGAGATGATGCGGAAGGTAAATTCCTGAAAAACTATGTAGAACAAAAGATTTTACCTTACAACCCGTTTGTAACTCTTGATTTCGGCGGTGTTGGCAGACTTATTGAAATGTCAATCAACGAAGGCAGAGCAGTTAATTCTTCTCTTGTCGGCGGAATTTGCGGTGAACACGGCGGAGATCCCGATTCTGTAAAATATGCTCACAGAATTGGACTTAACTACGTATCTTGCTCACCATACAGAGTGCCGCAGGCAAGACTGGCTGCTGCGCAGGCTGTTATTGAACAAAAGAAAGCAGCAAGAGTATAGTTTAAATACTTTAAATAAAAATTAGAGGCGGTTCTTTCGGAACCGTCTTTAATTTTTGTAAACATTTCTTAATATTATTCAAGTTTTTATTTGTCATTGCCGATAATCCATGTAAGGTAAAAGATTTCAGGTGAGAAAGATGACAGATATTGACAAAATTAATAGTTTAAATCAAAAGTATGACAAGAAAACTATCAAAATTGAGGACACAAACGGAAATAAACAACAGGTTAAAATGAGTGTCTTTCAGGAAGGTATGACTGTGACTCCGGATGTCAAAGATGCAATGACCGTCTTTGATACCCATAAGGACGACAAACTTGATAAAGAAGAAGTTGCTCTTATGAAAAAGGCAATTGCAGAAGGAGCCGGCTCGGATAAAACTCTTGACGATAATGAAATCTTGAAAATCTTCGGTCTGACATCGGAATCTGAAAATGCAGCAAAGATTTTAAAACAGTTTAAGACAATGGTTGAACGCCAAAATACGGGACACTCAGAAACTACAACCGATCAGGACGGTAAGAAAATCACCTCAAACTTTAATTCTGACGGCTCAGGAACCGTAACCATTACAGAAAATAAGGACGGAGTTGAAGTTAAAACCGTACAATATTACGGCAAAGGTAAGGTGCTTGAAAAGAAAGTTACCACAAAACCCGATGAAACAATTACCTCCGAATATACAAACAACGACAAAGGTAAACCCGTAACAGTACAGACAACCGTTGTTGATAAAGAAGGAAAATTAAAAACCGAAATAAAAGATACTTATACATACAACGAAAGAGGTCAGGTACTGAGGAAAGATACCGAAGAAAAAGGCAAAACGTACCAACTCGGCGGTCAAAAAATTGAAACCAAAAAGACTTCATACGTTGAAAATGAATACGATGCCGAAGGGAATCTGGTTAAAAGAACCATTAACAAAAACGGACAACTCGGCAAAACAACGGTAATTACATTTAATAAAGAAGGCAAACCCGTTCATCAGGAAGTCAGCGCAAAAAAACTGTCCATAAGAAAAGATGCCAATGGTAAAACTATTGTTTCGCAAGCCGAAAGCAAGACCATAACCGATTACACTTATGATGAAAACGGAAACAAAACAAAAGTTGAAATAAAAGGGGTTGACAGTTACGGACAACCCAGCGAATCTGTTTACACCTATGAAAGTGACGGCAAAACAATTAAAACCCTTGATAAATCATTTATCAAACGGGGTGCAAAAGTTGAAGAACATTATGAAGGCTCAAATATAGACTGCCGTATCGGACTGCCGACAACCAAAATTGAATACGAAGAAGACGGCGTGACAATAAAACAAAAAACAGTAAATAAATTTGACGATGAAGGAATTTTAATCGGCAGAGAAGTTTATGATAAAGACGGAAAACTGCTGAAACAATATGATTTTTCGGAAGTTGACGGCAAATTTGAAGTATCAAACCAACTTTCAAGAGGAGATTGCTATCTTTTGGCATCAATAAATGCACTGGCATCCTCCGATGACGGACAAAAGATTTTGCAGGATAACGTAAAAGTAACAACTGATGAGAACGGCAAAAAAGTTTATACCGTAAGTTTCCCCGGAGCAAAAGCTGTAAAAGACGGTTTGGCTGCCGGCAGCATAAACCCGCAGATTGGAGCAATTCCGTCAGATAAGATTTTCATACAGGAATCGTACACCATAACGGAAGACGAACTCAAAGAAGCGGCAAAGCAAGCGGGATGTAAATATTCAGCAGGTGACAAAGATGTCCTTTTGCTGGAAGTTGCTTATGAAAAATACAGAAAAGATGCTTATAAAACAAGAAAAGAAAACGGCATACCGGATAAGGCTCAGGTATTCGGCATAAATGTAGTAGCAGAAAGTGCAAAACAGGGTGATTATCTGAGTGGCGGCAAGGCATCGGAATCTACCTTCCTGTTATCAGGTAAAAAAGCGGAAGAATACAAAAATAATCCGAAAAATGCACCTGTTTGCTACATAGATTCAGATTTGAATATGCACCTGACAGATGAAAACGGACAGATTATAGAATCTCCCGATTCGGAAGAAGGTACAAGCGATAATGCAAAACTGAACAGCATTATGAGTAAACTTGAACAGGATTCAAAAGACGGAAAAATTGATAACTTTGCGGCTACCGTAAGCTTTAATGTATCATCACAGGAAGTTAACGGCAGAGCGATTACTGGCGGCGGACACGCATTTACGATATTAAAAGTTACAAATGATCAGGTAACACTTTCAAATCCGTGGAGCCCCGATACTCCGATTGTAATGTCAAGAGCAGACTTTGAAAAAGCTGCGACAAACGTAATGTGTGTACCTTTGAATGCCGAAGGTGAAGCAACCGTAGGTGACCCGACAGGCGGCGGCTCAGGTTCGGGCGGAGGTTCAGGAAGCACCCCCGGAGTTGGCGGAGGTTCGGGTTCACAACCGACAACACCGACAAGAAGAACTGGAAGCCCGAGAGGATGGTATCGTTCATCGGCTGATAAATCTTCACTTATAACCGCACTGGGTAAAAACGGCAAGAAACCGAACGCAAGTCAGGTACTTAACGCTATTTTGCGCACGAAATTTACCGGAAAACTAACACCGCAGCAGCAGGAAATTTTAAGACAGCAAATAATCAGAAAGAACCCGAGCGTATTTGATTCAAAAGGAAACCCCTTGCCAAATGCAGATTACAATAAACTTGATATTCCGACTATGGCTGCTATCAGACAGATGTTTAACCTTAAAGCCGACCAGAGAATCGGAAGACGATACGACCACGTATATACCGGAAAAGTTGTTTACACAACAAGAAACGGCGATTATATGAAAAAAGTCAACGGTAAATTCATGTATTTCACAAAAGACGGTCGTGCAATGACTGAGGCAGAATTTAAAAAAGCGCACCCGACAGTAGATATTAACGCCTGAAAAAGGTTTTGATGTTGTACAAGATTTATCTGAACCAAGATTGCGTATGTATATAACACAACGTGGGGTGAAAAGTTTCTTTGTTCGTAAACGTGTTCATGGTTGTGACAA
>CAMHMW010000050.1 GCA_946186335.1 uncultured Candidatus Melainabacteria bacterium | reverse complement strand
CATTTACTTCTCCGTTTGTATTAAATGTATTGGAGTTTGTTAATGTTTCGGTTGCGGTAATTGTTCCGCCGTTTGCGTTATTTACAAGAGCAGCATTGTTGATATTCTTGGCAAGTATTGAACCTGCGTTTTCAATATCAGCATTTTCACCGTAGTTATTTATTGTAGTGTTAACTGTCAGTGTACCGTCACCATAGTTTGTATAAACACCGGTGTTATCCATTGCGTTTGCTGCAACATCTCCGTTTGAATTGAATGTTTTGGAGTTTGTCAGTTTTCCTGTTGCAGTAATTGAACCGCCGTTTGCGTTATTTACAAGCGCTGAGTTGTCAATTTCTGCTGCAAGAATTGAACCGGCATTTTCAATATCACCTGTTGTCAGGTTAGTTAACTTGTTCATAACAGTAATGCTGCCATCTGCAAGGTTTGTCAAAGCACCTGAGTTGATGAAATTGTTGGTTGCTTTGATTTCAGCATTACCATAGTTGGTTATATCCTTAGCGTTATTGATGTCTTTTGCATTAATTTTGCCTAAGTTCTTTATGTCAGCATTATCGCCGAAGTTTGCCAAGGTTTCATTTACGTTAATTACGCCATCAGCATAGTTTGTTAACGCACCGGTATTTGTTAATGCGTTTGCATTTACATCTCCGTTTGTATTAAATGTATTGGAGTTGGTTAATGTACCTGTTGCGGTAACCGTTCCGCCATTTGCGTTAGCGAAAGTACCTTTATTTACAATATCCTGAGCCAATACATCACCGGCATTATCAAATGTAGCGTTTGTATCGTTCAGAATTGTTGTATTAACAGTAACTTCACCGTCACCAAAGTTTGTAAATACGCCCGTATTATTCAACGCATTAGCGAAGATTTCACCATTGTTATTAACAGTATTTGAACTTCCGAATGTTGCGGTTGCAGTGATTGTTCCGCCGTTTGCGTTGTCTATGGTCGCTGCGTTATTGATATTCTGAGCAAGTATTGAACCTGCGTTATCAATTTTAGCGTTAGTACCATAGTTATTAATATCAGTATTAACTGTCAGTGTACCGTCACCGTAGTTTGTATAAACTCCGGTGTTATTAACCAAATTCGCTGCAACATCACCGTTTGAATTGAATATATTAGTGTTTGTCAGCGTTTCGGTTGCAGTAACGGAAGCACCTGAACTGTTTGTGAATGTTCCGTCATTGATAACATTTGATGCCAGCATATCGGCATTATTTATTAATGCAGCATCTGTTTTTACTTCAATAAGACTTTGTGTAACGTCAGCATTAAAGGTTGTTGTGCCTGTTTTTACGGTTGTATGACCGGTACCTGTGATACCTGAATTAAATTCGTTTGTACCGAACAGGAACACACCTTTTTCACCTGTACCGTTATTTATAATTGCGGTTGTATTGTTACCGAAGGTCATATCGGTAAGATTAATTGTTGCGCCGACTGTATTATCAATAGCAGTTGTGAAGTAATTAGTATCATCACCGAAGGTTGCATTAGTAATAGATAATGTCTGATTTGCATTATCAATTATAATACCGCCTTCTGTGGTAACCGTACTTAATATTTTTGCACCGTTACCGGTAATTGATAATGTTTCACCTTTTAATGTCAATGCACCTGATGTGTTGGTTATTGCTTCATCACCATCCATTGAGTACATTTTTGAAGGAATGGTTGATATAATTGCGTTATCCAAATCTGTGTGAACGCCCTTTATCCATCCGTCACTGTATGATACCAGTATGCTGCCTGCTCCCGGTGTCAGACCTGTCAGAGTTGTTGCTGATACATCAACACTGCCTTTTGAGTTGTCATCTGCAACCTGTGCTTTAAATTCGGTTGCAACAGGGTCAGCAATAATCTTAATACTGCTGATCATTATTTTGTTAGCCGTATTATTTACGGAAGAATTTACAATCTTATCGGCAGTACCCAAGAATACATCATCCGTATCTCTTGCACCGTCTGTAAACTGAGCATCAATCATTAAGTTCAAGTCTTTGCTATAAGTATCGGTATCAACAACACCAAGAGTGATTTCACCTATTTTGTCATCCTGAACGCTCAATGTACCGCCGTTAGCGATTAATCCTACACCAAGACCTGTTGAAGCATCAGTATAGTCAAAATTACCGTCACTATCAGCCCTGTTGGTAGCATCAAATATACCGCTTGTGAGTTGGAGATAGTTGTCAGAAATACTGTTAGCCGCCAATACGTTAACTGTATTACCGTCACCTGCATCAATTTCAACAACACCTGTTGCGGCAGTTGAATAACTGTTTATATCAACTCCGATGTTACCTGCCGTAAAGGTAATTGTACCGTCATTTTTAACAACCGCAGCAGAATCAATTCCGCTTGCAACGGTTGTAATCTGACCGCCTGTATAGTTGTCAACGATATTTGTCAAGATACCGTTGTTAGTACCGATGTTGTTGGTAATAGTGCCTGAGTTATAAACATTTGTCAGCATGCCGGCGTTCACTACATCACCTGAGTTAGTCAAGTTTGTTATGATACCGTTTACATTGTTTGTAACAGCACCTGCTGTTGTGTTTTCATTGTTGAGATAATTAATAACACCATAAGCATTATTTGTAACAGTACCGTCATCCTTGTTATAAATTAAAGTAATAAGAGCGCTGTGTTCACCATCCGTACCGGTATTTGTTACAATACCATGGTTGGTTAAACCGCCGTATATTCCGCCGTTTGCAACAGTAGGTGTTATGTTATCAATAGTACCATAGTTAACGGTACCGTCAGAAATTATACCTGAGTTTGTAACGGTAGCAGCAGTATAAGATGCAGAACCGTTAGTAAGACCGCCGGCAATAATACCTTTGTTAGTTACCTGAGTTGCACCGCTCTTTATAAATACACCGCTATCCTGTGAAAGTCTTACACCGTCATCGATAGTTACATTACCGGTAATATGTGTTTTACCTGTACCGTCAACATCAGCAGAAAGAGTATTTCCTGAAAGTTCTAATGTTGCATCGTTTGTAGCACCGACTTTGATGTTATTTGCTTTGGTTTTCAGTTTTCCGTTTAATACATTAACATGTTGCCATACGTTTGCACCAAATGTAACCTGACCTGTTGTATCAATATCGGTATGACCTGTACCATGAATTTGTCGTCCTAATGAGCCGCCAGTAAGAGTTAAGTTACCTGCGTTTTGAATACTATTATTATTAGGAACTGTCAGTTTGTCAGCTCTGATAATCAATTGTGATTCAACTGACGGGTCAGCTGTTGTAGCCCCAAGAATTGAAAGTGTAGTGGTTGATATTTCAGCATCTGAAGTTACCGTACCGTCAATTGTGGTTGTACCTGAACCGCTGACATTATTTGCTAATGTATTGCTGTTAAGTATCAATTCACCGTTATTAGTAACATCACTTTTAAGGTCAGCCGCACTTTGCATTGTCAAAGTATTATCAGCATCAATTGTAATCGCTTTTCCACTTGTACCGAGTTTATTACCCGAAAGAACAGTTACATCTGCAAAATAATCATTAACACCATCATTGTATGTTGCTATCTGAATTTCATTTTCAATATCTGCGGCAACAGTTACGTTACGTTGCATAACTGTTTTTCCATCACCGGATACTGCATAATTCATTTGACTTGCAGCAGACAACGGATCTTCCTGAGAGAATATATTTAATAATCCGTCATTATCAACATTACCGCCGATACTTGAAACATTTGCGGTTAATGATTTTCCGGCACCGCCATTAATTGTAATATCCTGATTTATTGCTTTTCCGTATGCAACAAGAACATCACCGTCAACTACTGTTGTACCGCCGGCACCGCCTGCTGTATAGTGGTTAATGGTTGTACCGAGTGTACCGCCTGTCAATGTAAGATTTCCATCGTTTTTAGCAGTTGCGGTTGAATCGATTCCGCTTGCATCAGTTGTAATTACACCGGTAGTATAGTTAGTAACAATATCTGTGAATCTTCCGGTGTTAGTGATAGTACCTGAGTTATAAGTATTTGTGAGCAAGCCGGCATTCACTACATCACCTGATTCTTTGTTGTTTAAGTTTGTAATGATAGCATTAACATTATTTTCTACGGAGCCATTTGCAAAGTTATTTAAAACATGAATGACACCTAATTCGTTGTTAATTACGGTTGCTCCGCCTTTATTATCAAATTTTGTATCAACAAGTCCATAAGCACCGTTTGTGAAAGTAGCACCGTTTTCATTATAAACAGTACCTATATATGCGTTTTTGTCTGAAGTACCCTCATTTGTTGCAGTAGCATAGTTTTTCAATCCGCCATATATTGTTCCACCGGCATTGTTATTTACAATACCATTATTTGTTACTCCATTATAAATTGTTCCTTCGTTAGCAAATTTTGAATTTGCGTTATTAGTAGTAGGAGCATCTATTGTACCTTTATTTGTTACTGTTTTATTTGTCCCGCCACTTATTATAGTAACTCCGCCAGTTTCCTGAGTAATCGTAACACCACTATTTACTGTTACACCACCGGAACTGTTATTTGAAAGAATTGTTTTGCCATCTCCTGATATATTAGATGCCAACTCACCGCCTTCAAGCCTTATGCTTGTGCCTGCTTCATTTGTAGCACCACTTTTGAGGTTGTTAGCTTTTGTTCTGAGTTGTCCATTTTTCACATTAACAAGTTGCATTACGTTCGCACTCAATTTAACAAAATCCGTGGTATCAATATCAGTATGACCTGTTCCTTGTACCTTGTTAGTTAAAGTACCGCCTGTCAATGTCAATGTGTCTGCGTTCTGAATATTAGAAGCGGTTTTTAAGTTATCTGCATTAATTATTAATTCACCAGCGGTTACATTGACGTTATTACCAATCAAACTATTATTAATAGTTGTAAGTCCGTCTGTTAAATTAACCGTACCTGTTCCTGTAATACCACCGTCAAATGTATTTGTACCGGATAAATTAATTGTGCCTGCATTATAAATATCGTTAGAACCGGTAGAATCGGTATTACCAGAGAATGTATTACCACCATTTAAATTGATAACACTATTAGAATCGTTATATATAGCACCGCCATGTCCGGAAGCCAAAGTTGTGTTTCCGGTGAAAGTAGCGTCGCTGATATTAAACACTCCTTCATGGTTGTATAACGCACCACCGTTACCACCGGTGTTGTTTGTGAATGTTGCACCGTTAATGGTTACATGCGGAGCGTATGTAGTCTGTTCCGAATGGCGGTCAACCATTATCGCACCGCCGCCATAAACTGAACTGTTTGTATTTGTATTATTTTTAAATTCTGTTCCGGAACCTATATAAACCTCTGTATCAGCCGCAGCATTTTTATGATTGTATATATATAAAGCACCACCGCCTAATGTTGAGGAGTTGCCGTCAAATGTAACAGTAGCCGCATCTTCTATTGTAAAGTTTGTATTATTGATATATGCAGCACCACCATAACCGCCAACAGAACCGCTGGCAGTAGCTGAGTTATTGGTAAATTCGGTTATACCATCTTCGATACTTAAAGCACCGCCGCTCTGAGCGATAGCACCGCCATAACCGTTTTGTGCCTGGTTACCGCTGAACGAATTTGTTTCGCTGACTGTCATTTTGCCGGCATTATAAATTGCACCGCCGAAATAATCGGCAGTAATTTTGTTATTCGTAAATGTTGCATTTTTTAATGCAAATTCCAAAGATGTATCTGTGTTATATAAAGCTCCGCCACGTTGGGTAGAGGTTTCATCAGAATAAGTACCTGTTACATCACCTTCTATCGGCTGATGCGCTGCTGCACCCGTCATAACTCCGTTTGAAAATCTTATTCTTGGAGTTTTCTGGCTTTGTACAAATGCCATCAATTTAGGTTTTCTCAATCCGCTCAAATCCGCACTAACTTTAATTGTATCTGCTCCGGATGTCAATATTGTCTGCAATTTTGACAAACCGGTTACTGTTGAAGCCGCATAACCAAAGTTAGGACAAATAAGCCCAAATGCAGAAATAACAACTGCAGTAGCTAAAATCTTTTTCTGGTTAAATTCCTTTCTCATAACTTACCTCTTATATACTATATACACACTATTCTTAATTAAACTCGGGCATGCATTTTTTTCCGACAACCCAACGCCCTGAACCGTGTCCAGAGTACGTCAGCTTGCCTCAAAATAGCATTATTATTGAATTTTGGTATGGAAATTATACATAGTTCCCTGAGTATATTTTCGGACAAAGAAAAACCCATGTAAAGAAAAAATTTTTGTTATTTTATTATAAAAAATCATTAAAAATTTTTAAAACACAAACTATAATTATATTTTGAGAATTTTATACATATTAAAAAATATTAAGTGTATAAAAGTACATAAATAATTCTTGACTTATAAAATATTGTGTGTTATTCTCACACTTGTAACAACGAAAGGAAATTTCAATGTTTTATATAATCCGACGCAGCAGACGAATTTTGAAAGGCTTGTTTTAAAGACAAGACGTTTGTTACGTTTGGATAAAAGTTTTAAAACAAGACCTTGAAAATATCAGGGTCTTGTTTTTGTAGAAATGTAAAAAATAATTGTAAAAAAAGCAATTAATAATATTGATGAAACTTAAAGGAAAAGTGAAGGTAAAAATGATGAAAAATTTTAATATCCGACGAAACTCAACCGTAAAGGCGAATGCTCCAATCGTCAAATTAATGAATTTAATCTGGGGCTTGTAATACACAAGTTGAGGCAGAATCTTCCGCTTTGATTTTGGTGAAAGGTTCTGTAGATAGGAAAAAAGGAAAAATGATACCACAAATAACAGCAAGTACAATTTACTCTACATTAGGAAATAACAGTTCACTCGTCCCGCTCGGCATAAAAGATGTTGCCAACAGTTGCGGATTAACCACAGCCTCATATTTAGCAGGGGATAAACTCGAGGGAAAAGACAGATTTATAGATGAATTTGGGACACAGGCAATATGGCTTGGCGGTCTGCCCACCTTTAAATATATTTTAGGAAAAGCGTTCTGTATGCCCAAAGGTTTTGACTACAAAATTGATGCAAGAATTTTAAAAGATAAAGATATTCTCAAAGCCGCTCAGGAATTTGCACCAACCGAAGAAATCAAAAACAGTATTAAACATGTTGCCGAAAATGCAAAAACATATAAAGGTATTACCCTTGCAAAATTCATCGGCGCAACAGTTTTGACCGCTCTGTCATATTTCGGTCTGACAAAATTCAGACATAATTACACCGAAGGTCAAATCAAAAAAGACTTTATAGCAAAGAAAAATATAGAAAAAGCAAACAATTTCCTTACTTTTTCATCATCCTTCAATGACGTTCACAATCAAAACAAAGGCAAAAATGTATCATTTACCGGATTGCAGAGTTTTATGTTTGACCCTGTTAAAAACCTGATGATTATTGACGGGGTAATTACCGGTGAAAGACTTACCCACTCAAGAAACAAACAGGATTTCATGGGCTACGTGATTAAAGAAGGCAGTTTCTGGATTTTCATGTATTTTGCAGGACAAAAAATTGCAAGTGCAATAGAAAAATACACAGAATCAAAACACAACAAGTCCATTGATTTAGATGCAAGAGTAATTGAATCAGCCGAACTGAAACAGGCATTTGCTGACGGCTCTGTCAAATCACACTTAGAAGCGTTTAAAGCGGCAGATACATCAAACGTTGACATTTACAAATATGCCGTTAAACAGGACACCAAAAATCTTGTTGTTGATATGGCTAAAAAATCAGATGTCGTACCTTTGATGCAACTTTCGTGGTTCAAAAAATCAGATAAAGTTGACACAAGAAAATATATTGACCTTGACGAATTGAGAGGGGTTCATTCAAAAATGGAAAAACTCCTTTCCCAGTTTGAAAATTCAGGGGAAACCGTTGACGACTTCTTTAAATCACTGAGAAAATTAAAAAGAGGGGCTGTCTGGGCAAATATCGGCTCCTGTATTGCGGCACTCGGGGTACTTGCACCTGCAATTATGCTTGCAATGAGAAAATTCGGTTCAAATTCCGAATATCAGGTTAAAAAAGATGTTGAGGCAAAATTAGCACAACAATAGTTTCCCGTATTATTGACAAACTTTCATATTATGTATAAACTGATTAAAGTACAATTTTGGCATTTGTGCCTGATTAAAGAAAGGAAATTTATTATGGAAAAATGGGTATGTACTGTTTGCGGTTATGAATATGACCCTGAACAAAACGGCGGAGTTAAATTTGAAGATTTACCGGATGACTGGACTTGTCCTCTTTGCGGTGTCGGAAAAGACCAGTTTGAAAAAGTATAAGGATAAACTTTAAAACAATTTCAGTTGCGGGAATGGTATTAACACCCTTCCCGCTTTGTTGTATAATAAATTTATGAACGCAAAAGATTTAATAAAATATTTCAAAAGTCTGGGGTTAGAGGTTCACACCTCAACAAAAGCGCGCGGACATCAGGGCTTTTATATGCAAAAAAGAATTGATATTTCAAGGAATATCCCGGAATCCCGCATTGTTCCGACACTTTTGCATGAATTTGCACACTATGTTCATTCACGTTTAGAACCGCTTATTGAAAAAAACGGGGGAACATTAGAAGTTATTTTTGACGATAAATATGTCTCAGTTTATGCAAAAGAACTTGAAACCGTCACAAATTTTGTTGACACCCATTCAAAATTTGAAAAATTAAACGAGCATAAAAAAATTATTAAAGATAAGATTTCGGATTATGAAAATGTTATAAAAATGACATACCCTGATTTTATGCGTTCAAAAAAGTTCGGAGAATTTGACAAATATATCAAACATTCCGACGCAAAATATCTTTTAAAATACGACAAAGTAAAACTTCTGAAGGGTTTTTTATTTAAAAAATATGTTATGCTGTCGGTTGATAATATTGAACGCGATTTTGAAGATATGCCGTCAGAATTTGCCGCATATATAAGATTAAAATCCTGCCAGAAAAGACAGTCCCGAATCAGTGCCAGAATTTGCAGAATGAAAAAGTATTACAACAAACCGACAGAACTTTTTGCAAGATTTATTGAGGGGCTATATACAGACAAAGAGCAAGTCAAAAAACTTGCTCCATGCACATATAATCGTTTTTACGAACTTTTGGAGTGCGGTTATTATCCGCACCTGAAAGATGTTCTTACAGCCCTGTGAGTTTATTAAACAGACTTCTTACAAAAGTTTTACGTCCGCCTATATTTGCATATTTTGCTTCCTGTTCTGCAAGTTCGCTTCCGATATTTTTGTAAACGTAACGCAAAATATCTTCATCTCTCTGCTCATTGTTTTCGTATTCTTCTCTGATTTTAATGAGTTCTGCGTTGTCTAAGAATTTTCCGCCGCAGGCATAACAGTCATCTACCTGAATTGTTTGTTTGATACTTGAACTGTTTTTAACCATTTTTGCCCCGCAATTCGGACAAACTCTTGTCAGGTTTTCTTCAACCGGAGCAAAGGTTTTCCCTTCGATTTTCTTTAAAATTTCGGAAACATCTTCATTTTTTTCGTCAAACTTGTCAAATTCTCTGTTATCAAAAAATATTCCACCGCAACCATCCGTACAAATATCAAGATTAATACCCTGTGACGGGATAAATACTTTTTCCATTGTCTTTCCGCATGCCGGACAGGTTAAGGTTTTTAATGTATCTGCCATAATTTTGCCTTTCTTTTTGTAATAAAAACACCTTATTATATTCTTATTTTATAATTTTGTCAAAAGTTTTCATCATTCAGGTAATTTATTTTGTTAAAATAGCGGGTTCACTATCGCTTTACCCACCCTGCATTTTTCAGAATACCGGACAGACAAAACCTTAAAGAACTTAACGACTTATCGTCTTATAGACTTAGCCGGCTTGCCGGTTACAGGTCGGGCTTCAACCTGACAACCGTCTTGCAAAATATTTTCATGATAAAATTAGAGTGTTAATTAATTATTATCGGGCTATGCAAAAAATTCAGGATGTTTTAAAATCATTTTTAAAAAAATACAATATCGCCAAAAACGATTTGACTTATCTTGTCGGGTTTTCGGGCGGATATGATTCCATGTGTCTTTTGGATGCACTAAAAAAATCTGCCCCAAAAAATAAAATAATTGCACTCCATCTGAACCACAAATGGCGGGGAGATGAAAGTGACAAGGAAGAAATTAACTGTAAAAATTTCTGTGAACAAATAGGGGTGGAATTTTATTGCGAAAACTTATCCCCTGATATTGCTCACACCGAAACCGCAGCAAGAGAAGCCAGATACAAGTTTTTTGAAAAATGCGCAGAAAAATTCGGTTCAAAAATTATTTTCACCGCCCACAATGCAAACGATAATGCGGAAACACTTGTTTACAGAATTTGCAAAGGTACCGGAATTTCGGGTTTGAGAGGAATTTGCGAACATCGTGACATCTATTACCGCCCCCTTTTGAGTGTTGAAAGAAATGATATTGAAAAATATTGTGCGCAGAATAAACTCTCTCCAAATACAGATTCTTCAAACGCTGATACAAAATATAAACGAAATTACATTAGGGCAAAAATCATCCCCGAACTTGAAAAAATTAACCCCGATGCTGTTCGTATGATAAATTCGCTATCAGAACTTTCTCAGGATGAAACTCAGATTATTGAAGAATACTTTGAAAAAATTTACGAAAAAATTACGGTTGATGGTGAAATTCAGACTGGAAAATTTTTAAAACAGTCAATTTCGGTTCAAAGAAAACTGATTTATAATATGTTTCTGAAATACAACCTTGATTATGACCGCAAAAAAATTCAACAAATTCACAATTTTATAACTGAAAATTCAAATTCAAAATCAGGCAAAACCTGTTCTTTGACCGAAAATTTATGGCTCTTTACAAGTGATAAAATTATTAAAATAATCAGCGAAAATACCGAAAAAATGCCTTATTTTCATATTTTGAAAGAAGGGAAATATGAATCT
>CAMHMW010000049.1 GCA_946186335.1 uncultured Candidatus Melainabacteria bacterium | reverse complement strand
TTCGGGTCAAAGATTTTCTTTATCTGACGCATATAGTCAAGTGCGCCTTTTTCAACAACTTTTGAAAGATATCCTTTTTTCTCTAAACCTATACCGTGTTCACCCGAGATTATTCCTCCTAATTTAGAGGTAAGATGATAAATTTCAGACTTTGCAATCTTATAATGACGGTATTCGTCACTGTCATTATAATCTATCGGAATTTGGGGATGAACGCTGCCATCGCCGACATGACCGACCATACACAACGAAAGATTATGTCTTGAACAAATTTCCTGAATACCTTTAACTAGTTTTGCAAGATTTTCTCTTGGTACAATAACATCATCGGTTGTTACGTTCGGTTTCAGTTTTGTACACGCCGCCATAGAGGAACGTCTTGCCGACCAGATATTATCGGCCTCCTGTTTATTTCTGGAATACTGAATACCTGAGGCGTTATTTTCTCTCAAAACCTGACATACAAGCCCTCTCTGCTCATCCATAACAGACTTAAACCCGTCAACCTCAATAATCAAAGCAGCCTCTTTGTCTGTCATTAAACCTGTCGGATAGAAGTTTTCAACAGTCTGCAAAGCATTTTTATCCATAAAATCAACCGTTGTCGGACAAATTTGCCTTTCTATAATCTGGTTAACAGAAGATACAGCATCATTTACATCATCAAAATATGCCATTATAACCTGAGCGCACTGCGGTTTTGTAATAAGTTTTATTGTCGCCTCAACCACAATTCCCAAAGTACCCTCAGAACCGATAAACAAACTGCCCAGATTATACCCTGTTGCATTTTTGATAGTATTTGAACCGGTTCTGATAAGACTGCCGTCAGCCATTACAACCTGCATATCTATCACATAATCTTTTGTTGCACCATACTTAAAGCACCTTGCACCGGCAGAGTTTTGGGCAATACTGCCGCCTATTGTTGAAACCTTAAGATTTGACGGATCGGGCGGGTAAAACAATCCAACATTTTCAGCCTCTCTCTGCAAATCCCAGACAACAACACCTGGCTGAACTCTTGCCGTCATGTTTTCTTTGTTAATTTCCAAAATCTTATTCATTTTTGAAAAATTCAGAATTATTCCGCCATGAACAGGAATACAAGCACCGACAGTATTTGTACCCGCGCCTCTGCAAATTATAGGCGTTCTGTGTTTATTGGCAATTCTTACCACTTCCTGCACCTGTTCTATTGATTCAACAAAGACTACCGCATCGGCAACATCTGTTCCGTAATCAGGATTATTTGAAGCGTCAACCGAATACACATAACGTTCTTCAATATCAGAAAGAACATTATCCTTAGATAATTTTTTATTCAAATCTTTTATTAAACTGCTAGTCAACATAAGATGCTAATTTCTCTATATTTGTACCTAATTTTGCCAACTGTTTGTCTATCTTGTCAATTTTTCTTGCGACTTTCGAATCATCAATTTCTTCAAGCGCTGAAAGAATTTTTTCTAATGACATTTCAAGTCTGTCAATTCTTTCCTGCTGCTCGTCAAATCTTTCTTCTATTGCAGAAATTTTATTTATGTGTTTTTCAAAGAACGCAAGTCTTTCCTGCTGTTCGTCAAATTTTTCACCAAGAGAATTTAACAATTCAGTCTGCTGAGGAAGTGCCTGCTTTAATTCTTCAATAGCCGATTTAACTTCAACAATTTCAGCAGAATTAACAGAAATATTATTCATGCTTTCACTTGCGGAATCAATCCACTCGCCCATATAAATAAGCGCCTGTCGCATTACTTTATCTGATGCGTTTGATTTTTCAAGAAGTTTTGCAACTTTATCAACTTTTACGGAAAGTTGATTTTTAATGGTTTTACCAAAATCCTCAAACGATATATTTAACGCATCATAAGACTGATTTGACCTCTCAATCAACTGGTTTGTCAAGTCACCCAGTGAACGTATATCCATATTGATACTATCAAACTCTGTTCTCAATCCCAGAAGTTCATCCTGTGATAAGGAATTTTGCAAATCATTGACGGATTCCCCGATTTTGCTGATATTTTCAAGAATTGATGTCAGACGTACCGAATGATTTTCTTTATCATTTACCTGTAACTCGTTTAGAGCAAGACGTAATTTTGCCAAATCAGATTCTATATCCTGCATTGAATAAGTATAATCGGGTTCTTCACTTGAATTTGTAATCTGTTTTAACTGCTCTGTTACAAGAGAAAGATTTTTATTAATTTCATCGGTTTTTTCTTCTACAAAATCTTTAATTTCTTCCGATTCTTCAACAAAAGAAACCTGATCAAATACGCTCACAACGGTTCCCATTATGGCATCTTTCATTTCTTTTATTGATTTTTGAATAGATTTTGTATTGCCTGCCGAATTAATATTATTAACTTCTACCGTCAAATCTTTTAAACATTTTTTAACGGCCTCGGTTTTATTACTTTTTTCAAGACTTTCGATATAATCGGTCTGAGCCATAATCAAATCTTTTATATCTTTAAGTTCTTTTCTGTTAATAAGACTTTCATCTGACGGCAGGGACAATTCTTCAATTTTGTCTTTCAATTCATCCAGCATGCCTGTAATTGCGGAATCCGTATCCGATGCATCCGCAATAGAACTGATTTTCTCATCAACATTTGATAATGTATATTTAATATCATCTATATTTGCGGAAATATCGTCAATATCTGCGGAATTATCCGTTGCTGCAATAACATCTATTTTGTTATTAACAGATTCCAAAGCATCACTGATTTTTGAATAATCAATATCGGATGTAAAATCACTGACCTTATCTTCAATTACGCTCAATGATTCCAAAATATCATCCGCTTTGTCTGTTGAAGATAAAACATCAACTTTTGATTCAATGGCATTCAGTTTTTCTTTTAATTCATCAACATCAGGAGCCTGAACTGCAGAAGCGCCAACAGAACCTGATTCGATTTTACTTTCGATTGAATCCAATACATCTTTAATGTCGTCAAAATCGCCTGTATTATCAACAGATGCAATAATATCAATTTTATTATTGATTGCGTTCAACAATTTTGCTGATTCTCTGTCGCGCGGAACAGATATATTGCCGATAGCCGCTTTGACTTCTTCTAATGCAGTTGCATCACTAGCTGCTGCCAAAGCATCAATTTTAGCATTGATAGCGGTAAGCATAACCTGAATTTCCATATTATCGGAAGTTTTGCCCTTTGCTCCGCCGACCTGGCTAAGAACCTTCTTAATTTCTGTAACTATTTCCGAATTATCGGACAGCATCAAAACATCAAGTTTTCCGTTAATTTCTTCAAGTAACGGAGAATAATCTTCCCCTGATGTGTATGATTTAATATCATCAAGCCATGCCTGAGGATTTATGGATTCTGCAATTACATCAATTTTTGAATTTAGGGCTTTTAGTAACTTGTTATTCTCATCCCCTGAGGCAGCTATTTTTTTATCATCGGATTTCGTTGCCGGTATTACCTGAGGTACGAGTTTCAAAACATTTTTATTGAGATTTGCAATATCTTCTTTCAGCAAATCAAAAGCCTTAATAAAGTCAAAATTATCAGTACCCACAAGAGTTTTATCGTTATCTGAATCCAAATCAGAAATTTCATTGTCCGAATCTAAGTCCGGATTATGAGATTTCAATTCATCATCCGTATCAATGTCGGAATCGGAATCTTCAAAATCTTCCGCTTTCAGAACTTTAAGTTTCGGGTTAGCAACGGAAATATTATCCATTTTTGATTTAATTGCCGCTAAGACCTCTGAAAGTTCAGGATTTCCGTCAGAAAGATTATTTATCAGCTTAGAACATTTATCAAAGTCTTTCTTTAGTGCTTTAATCAATTTCGCATTATCTTTTTCGGAAATTTCAGCGTTGTCGGAATCAATACTTTCAAATATTGCTTCTTCATTTTTCTCAAAATCTTTAATCTTTGATATAAAAGATTCTTTCAGGCTGTCAATCGCCTTAATAATTTCAGCATTATTTACCGCTACCGAAAGAATTGATTTTAATTCCTCATGCTGTGTTGTTAACTGTTCACTGATAGACTCTTTTGCCTCATTAACAACCTCTGAAACAACTTCTTTCTGGCTTTGTCTGAAATCATTTATACTGTCAACAAAAGCCTTAAATTCTTTCATCTGCTTCGGACTTGGCAGCGACAAATTACCGGAAATATTTTCTACATCATCTCTTAAATTATCTAACTTAATAATGACAGAATCGATATCCCCGAGGAAAAAGTCTCGCAGATTATTTTCGGTTGATGCCAGAGCATCACAAACACTCAAATAAGTATCTTCCAACTTGTCAAATGTTGACTTTGAATATTTGGTTACTTCTTCCAAATCATCCGCAACTGCATCATGCAATTCTTCAAAAGCCTTCTGCAGTTTTTCATCTTTTTTGTCCTTAGTTGAGTTGAAAAGTTCCTGCAACATATCTTTTAGGGGAATTAACTCTTTCAGAAGCATTTCCGACTGGTTATTTGCATGGTTTATTAAATCGGAATTAACCCACTGGAGAGTCTGCTGAATATCAGACAGTTTATCATCCGCAATAGCAAGTCTTTCGTACATATCCGAAGAATCATTACTGTCATGCTTTGTATCTTTAATAAAATCAAGAAGTACAGAGGTTTTTTCTTCAAGCAATTCCGAACTGTATGCAAAACCAGCCTGAATATTTGATTCAACACTTGCACTCAATTGTTCAAGAGAATTACTGATATCCCCCAGATTATCGGAAACAAACCCTGCAACCGCACCGTTTGATGTTGGGACTTTATTAAAAGATTCAATCAATTCTTTTAGAGAATTTGCGGTTACATTTATTTCTGACACAGCAGTTCTCAAATCTTTTTTACGCGCTGATTGCATTTCATCGACCAGATAACGAATATCATCCAGTTTTAGAATAATATTTGTCAGGTTACTTTCGTTTACGGAATGATAACCGTTAATAATTTCTTCAATACCCGCAATCTTGAAAGCAATTTCATCATTTGATGACTTGCCCGCAGTATCGAGAAGAACTTTTATTTCACTCAGATAACCCTCAATTTTATTAACCGCTTCATCCTGCAAATTTTCAATATCCGATATATTTGATTTTTTATTAGCAAGAATTTCTTTAATTTCCTGAATTTCTGATTTTACTGATTCAGGGTCTGAAATATTCATCTTGGTAATATATTCGGATAAAGAAGTCAGCTTTTCATCAATCGGTGTAACCGCATTTTTAATAGCATCTTCAATTGCGGAAACATTTATCTCTGCAATCTTATTTAATATTGATTTCTGATAACTGTGAATTTCATCATAGTTATTATTTGTTGTATTAATATCTTCGACAACTTTGTCAACAAATGTTTTTAAATCCTGAACGAAGTTTTCAAATTCTTCCCCCGTTAAAACATATTCAATAGATTTTTGTAATTCGGACAGATGAACAATAACGGAATCATTGTGCATTTCTGCCGTATTTATAAAGTCGTTTTTCAAATCTTCAATAAGCTGATAAACTTCTGCAACAGTTCTGTTTACCTTTTTAACGTCAACATTTTTTGAAAGTTCTTCAATGTTGTTAACAATTTCCTCGGTTGTTTTTAAGATGTTCAGGACTTCTTTTTGCTCAGCCTTTTCCTTAATCTTTGAATCAGTAAGCCACTTTTCGATAGATGTTGATTTGTTGTAAAGATTTGCAAACTCATCATCAAAGTTGAGTTTATCAATCATTTCTTCAATATCATCTGCCTTTTCGGATAGTGCTTCAACATCTTCTTTGCTTGCAACACCCTGCAAATTCTCTACAAGACTTAATTGATTATTGTTTAAATCTTCAATATCAACCTGTTTTGGCAATGTATCAAGGATATCTGCGACATCATCAACTTTATCCATAAGTGAGCGGATATTTTTCTTGTTTAACTCATCATTTTCAAGGAGTTTGTCAACATCATCCTTTTGAGGAAGCATTGAAAGCATTTTAGACACTTCATTTTTAATATCATAACTTTCCTGCTCAAACGAAATTTCCTCAACTGCTCTCATAAGTTTATTCGTCAAAACATCGTTAACGTCCATTATTATATTTTTGGCAGTTAACAGTTCACCAGCAAAAGAACTTATTTGTGCTTCCAATTCACGCACATCTCCCTTTACGTGAGTTGCCAATAAATCTTCCTGAATTTCTTTAATCTTGTTATAAACATTCTGTAAAGAATCTTCCAGAACGGAGGTATCAGGTAAAGAATCAATATTTTTTGTAATTCCGACAAGCGCCTGTTTTACATCATCAGCGTTTTCGGTAAGGTTTTCAACTTTATTCGCAAGTTTCGAAAACTCGTCTTTACTTGCGTTTGCATCATACAATTCCTCCAACTTATCCGAAATTTCGGTAGTTTTATGAATTATTGAATCAACAGCAACCTGAGTTAGTTTTAAACTTTCGGCACTTGCCGTGTTCATAAGAATATTTTCAAGGCTTGTTTCATGCCTGTCGATAGATTTCAGAAAAGAAATAACCTCAGAAACCGCATCATACATCTCATCAACCTGTTTGCGAATTTCTTTGTTAATTTCCGACTGGTCTATGCTAAGAATATTTGTGGTAATTGCTTTTAAATCAGTACTCAATTCATCTATTGAATTTTTGTATGCCTGATTTAGTTTTTCAAAATCAGTTCTTATAAGGGATATTGTTCTGATAATTTCTTCTTTATCTGCGGTATCAGAGCTCATGCCTGATAATTTTGATTCAATGGCAGTAGTTAATGCTTTTTGCTGTCTGACTTCAACGTAGAAATTGTTAAGATTTTCAGAAAAAATATCAAACAGTTGGCGCATGTCCTGAGTTTTTACATGATCATCCTGAGTGTTATATATAGTTCTCAGCGCCTGTTCTATATCGGTAAACTTTTCGGATGTCGTTCTGTACTTGTTGTCCAGCGAATTGGTAATATCCTGCAAATATGTTTTTATCAAATCGGCAGAAACAGCATTTCTCTCAACCGAATCCACTTTATTGCTTATACCTGTCAGCAGCCTGTTTAGACTTTCATCATTAGCAGTGTTGGTTCTTCTTATCTCCCTCAAAAGTTCTAATATTTTTTCCAATTCTTGAGCCATTGTCCTATCCTTAAAAAATATCCCTACTATATCATAATAGCAAGCATAGAAATTTAAGTAAATTCGTAACGGTAAATTTATTACAAATGTTAAGATTTGAGTAGTAAAAAATATTGTTAGTGATATACTTGAATTGAGTTGTTCACAGGAGAAGGGAATATAATGAGTCACATAGTAATAGACAAAACCAGATGTAAAGCTTGTTATCTGTGCATCAAAGAATGCCCGAAAAATCTTATAAAAATTTCGGAAGAAACAAACAAACTGGGAAGCAAAGTAGTAGAATTTTGTGATAAAAACGGAGAATGCCTGGGATGTGCAATGTGTGCAACCAGATGTCCCGATTTGGCAATCACAGAAGTATATAGAGGGTAGAAATATGGTTACGGAATGTATAACCGATAAAAAGATATTGATGAAAGGCAACTATGCTATTGCAAATGCAGCAGTATTGGCAGGTTGCCAGTGTTATTTCGGATATCCGATTACACCGCAGAGTGAAATCGGTGAATTTATGAGCGGGAAAATGCAGGAGCTTGGCAGAGGATATGTTTCTGCTGAAAGCGAACTTGCCGCAATAAATATGACAATAGGAGCATGCGCAACAGGCGTTAAGGCAATGACATCTTCTTCATCCTGTGCGGTATCACTCATGCAGGAAGGATTATCCTATGCAACCTCTGATCAGTTACCTGTTGTGTTGGTCAGTGTAATGCGCGGCGGTCCCGGTTTAGGTAATATCTACCCTTCACAGGGAGATTATTTTCAGACAACCAGAGGGGGCGGTAACGGAGATTACAGACTTATAGTTTTGGCACCCTCAACCGTTCAGGAATGTGCAGATTTAACCTATAAAGCATTTTATCTCGCACACAAATATAAAAATCCGACCGTATTACTGGCTGACGGACTTTTAGGACAAATGATGGAACCGGTTGAATTTAAACCGTATCCGTATCCGGAAATTGATAACAGCGGATGGGCTTTATCCGGCGCAAAAGGGCGTGATGCAAGAATTATTCGTTCTTATGCTCCGATTGCGGATGACCAGTGCATATATCTTGAAAAATTATTTGATAAATATAAAACAATAGAAGAAAACGAAACCGAATGGGAAGAAATCGGAACGGAAGATGCCGATGTAATTCTTGTAAGTTTCGGTTCAACATCAAGAAATGTTAAAACTGCCGCAAAGATTTGCCGTGAGAAAGGTTTGAAAGTCGGAATTTTCAGACCGATAACCCTTTATCCTTTCCCGTCAAAACGTTTAAACGAACTGGCTGACAAAACAAAAATGTTTATTTCTGTTGAGGTTAATATGGGACAAATGGTGGATGATGTCAGACTGGCAGTTAACGGAAAAGTTCCGGTCAAACTAATCAGAAAAGGTGTCGGCGCACCTCCCGACCCAGAGGTCATAGTATCGCAAATTGAGGAGTTAATATAATGGCAACACAAGTTTTTAAAATTCCCGATTCAATAAAAAAGGATGCAAAATATACTTTTTGTCCGGGCTGCGACCACGGCATTGCAATCAGACTGATAGCAGAAGTTATTGACGAACTCGGCATCAGAGAAAATACAATATCCGCTATAGGTATCGGATGCGGAGTAACTTTATATGATTTTATAAATGTTGATTCTCTTGAAGCGCCGCACGGACGTGCTATGGCTGTTGCAACGGGGATAAAAAGAGCAAAACCCGATAAGTATGTTTTTTCATACCAAGGCGACGGAGATTTTGCCTCAATAGGTCTTGCCGAAAGCATGCACGCAGCATTAAGAGGGGAAAACTTCACTTCTTTCTGCATTAATAACACAACCTTCGGCATGACAGGGGGACAACTGGGACCGACAACAATGCTCGGACAGATTACAACAACCTCTCCGACAGGAAGAAATATTGAGTATTACGGCTACCCGATAAAAATTGCGGAGCATATTGCACAATGTGACGGAACAGCGTTCAGCGCAAGAGTTTCGCTGGATTCTGTTGCAAATATCAAAAAAGCAAAACAAGCCGTTAAAAAAGCCTTTGAAGTTCAGATTAAGGGCTTGGGGCTTGGTTTTGTTGAATTTCTTTCAGGTTGTCCTACAAACTGGAAGATGTCACCGGAAGCCGCACATGAACGTGTCCGCAACGAAATGATGAAGATATTCGTTCCGGGTATCTATAAAGATGTTACAGAAAAATAATTAAAGGTGTAAAAATGGAGAAAGATTTTATAATTGCAGGATTTGGCGGACAGGGAGTTCTGCTTGCGGGCGAAGTTCTTGCCAACGGATTTATGATAGATGACAAAAAAGTCACATGGTACCCCTCTTATGGAGCCGAAATGAGAGGAGGAACAGTTAATTGTACGGTTGTCATGTCAGATACCGAAGTCAGCGCCGTGCAAAAATCACATGCCGATTTTATAATAGTTCTGAATCAGGCATCTTTTGACAAATATACCTCATGGGTCAGAAAAGGCGGTTCAATTATCGTCAATTCATCCCTTGCAAACATAAAGAAAACCAGAGAAGATATAAATTACATTTTTGTACCCATAACAAAACTGGCACAGGAAAAACTTGGCAATATAAAAATGTCTAATATACTTGCATTAGGCATTTTGTCAAAAGTCAGCAAACTTATTTCTTTAAAAACCCTTGAAACGGCTTTAAATAATGTTATTCCCAGCCACAGAAAGAATTTAATACCAAAAAATATTGAAGCATTAAATCTGGGCTATGAGTATGATTTATTGCATGTTTAAGCTAAAATCACCCAAAAAGTTGATTTAAAATTTGACAAGACAGTTTATTCTTTTAATATGATATATGTGAGGTTTAATTAAAGTGAAAGAGAAACTTAAAAGTTCTATCAGAGAAAAAGAGATACAACTGTCGAAATTAAAAGAACATATTGATAAGAGCGAAGTGTGTTCGGATTTATACAACAGAATGTTAATCGAAAAAGCTGTTTTAAAAAAAGAACTTGATAATTTGCAAAACAGAAGTATCGTAAATCGCATCAAGCATCTGTTACCTAAGCGTGAAAAGCTTATCTGTGACTATTTTAAAGGCTAAAATTTACACTGACATTTTCCCTGAATAAAATACTGTTTTCTGCAAAATAAATAACCACTTGAAAAATTATATCCTTTGTTATATAATTCACTTGTAACACAAGCTGTTAAAGGTGGTGAAAATATAAATGGCAGAAGTTAAAGTTGGCGAAAACGAAAGTATCGAAAGCGCTTTAAGACGTTTCAAAAAGAAAATCCAAAAAGCTGGTATTCTTTCTGAAGTAAAAAAACGTGAAAGATACGAAAAGCCGAGTGTTAAAAGAAAACACAAATCCGAAGCTGCTCGCAAGAGAAAAGTGTAAGATTATTAAATAATTAAAAGACCGTTGATTACTTTAATCAGCGGTCTTTTTAGTAGTTACTCATCATCGGAAGTCAATATACTAAATCCGACAATTTCTGATACATTTATATTAAACCATCTGTACCCAACAAAAATTTCACTGTTACAATCACATTCTTCTTCATTACATTTGCTCAAATCTTTAATGTTAGCAATTTTAGCGTGTTTCAGTGCAATTAAACATTCGTGGCAATTTTGACACTTATCGTGAAATTCGTGAATTTCACCCGTAATATATAAATGATTTGTCAGAATAACTACACGTTCTGAGGCATTTTCCTCCATAATGTTATTAATAACTTCACCAAGATTTTTTCCCATAATAAACCTCCTTTAAACTACAAAGAAAGCATACGGTAATTTCATAGAAAATATATCACCCGATTCGTTATAGAAAATTTACCCCTCAAATATATTTTTATTTTTGAGTTTATCTCTTGGTACAACAAGACCGCAATACTTACAGCCAAA
>CAMHMW010000048.1 GCA_946186335.1 uncultured Candidatus Melainabacteria bacterium | reverse complement strand
TTTACTGTTGCTGCTTTTTCAATATCTGCCGCTGCATCTGCGTAAATTTTTTCAAGTTGTTCTTTCATTTTATACCCTCTATATATTTATTATTTCATTATACTTTTTTTCAAACCCTATGTTTGTTTTTCCGCCGTGACCCGTATAAACCTCAGTATCATCAGGTAATACAAACAATTTTTCATTTATACTTTTTGCAAGTTCTTCAAAATCTCCTTCCGGCAAATCGCATCTTCCGACACTTCCCTGAAATAGAGTATCGCCCGAAAACAACTTTCCGTCAACGATATAACACATTCCGCCTTTTGTGTGTCCTGGGGTTGAGATGGCTTTTATTTTGTAATTCCCTATTTTAAACTCATTACCCTCTTTTACAAAATTTTGTATTTCGGGTGTTTTATCTATGGTTTGTCCGCTGAACATCATAAGCATTTGGGGTGCGTATTTTATTTGTGTCAGGTCGTTTTCGGACATATAAGTTTTAACCCCGAAAACTTCTTCAAATCTGTTGACTCCCAAAATATGGTCAAAATGCCCGTGAGTTAAGAGAATATATTTAAGATTAACTCCGCTGTCTTTTACCGCATTGACAAACTCCGAATTTGGAGATGAGCAGTCAATCAAAACCGCCTCTTTTGATTCTTCATCAATCAAAAGATAGTTATTAGCATCAACGGGTCCTTCCACAAAAGTTTTTACTGATAACATCTAGCGAACTACCTCAAATATTTTTTTGCAGGCTGAAAACAGTTCTTTTGCATCTTTTAGTGCTATCATGTTCGGTCCGTCACATTTTGCCTTATCGGGTTCGGGGTGAATTTCAAAGAACAAAACTCTTGCCCCCGCTGCCATTGAGGCTTTTGCAAGAACAGGAACAAATCTTCTGTCACCGCCTGAGCATACACCGTTAGCGCCCGGAAGTTGTACGCTGTGAGTTGCGTCAAATACAACAGGGTAGCCGAATGAGTGCATAATCGGTATTCCACGGAAATCTACAACGAGGTTGTTGTACCCGAAGGATGTTCCTCTGTCTGTTAAAAGGATATTCGAATTCCCCGAATCTTTCACTTTTTTAATCAGGCTTTCCATTTGCTCGGGCGCAAGGAACTGCCCCTTTTTGATATTTACAATCTTACCCGTTTTAGCGGCTGCTACAAGCAAATCTGTTTGTCTGCACAAAAAAGCGGGAATTTGTATTATATCCGCAACCTGTGCCGCAATTTCCGCCTGCTCGGGCAGATGAATATCCGTAACAATCGGTAAATCAAATTTTTCCTTAACTTCTGCAAGCATTTTTAAACCCTTTTCAAGTCCGGGTCCTCTGAATGAAGTTATAGAAGAACGGTTTGCCTTATCAAATGATGACTTAAATACAAAATTTATGTCTAATTCCTTTGTAATCTCTTTTAAGCCTTTTGCTGTTTCATCAAGAATTTCCTGACTTTCAGCAGCACAAGGACCGGCAAGGATGGTCAGTTTATCCCCGCCTATTTCAAAATCCCTTAATTTAATTCTCTTAATATTATCCATACAAGGATTATAACGCAAAAATAAAATACGGTAAATAAATAACATAAACAAATTTACATAATTTCGGGCAAAATTTATTTTGTTTGTACTTATAATTAAAACAGGTGAAAAATGCTTACGGATTATAACAGTTCAATAACATTTAATGCCCGTTTGGGTAAGAATTTAAAATCATATCTTTGTGTGAGTGAATTTGACGGCAATATGGACAGAACCGCTAAATTTGAACAATTGTTTTCGGATACTTTTGAAAAAAATATTGATAAAAATACCGTATTGGAAATGAATAAGCACGGAGGTTTTTATCTTTATAGTTTAGGACTGAAAGGGGTAAAGACGTCTGTTTCAATATCAAAAAACAAAAATAAAACACTTGCTCAGCATATATTGTCGGAGTGCCAATCAACATTTGCAAGAGCAGAATACGTTTTATTTGAAAAATATATTGCAGCACAAGTTGCAATTGGTAAAGCCCTTGATAAAATAAGTTCTGTCGGGGAAATGAGGCTTGATAAAAAACGGCTTCCGTATTTTCGGGATTTAATCGGGACTGCGGAAAGAATACTGAAAGAAAACCCGGATTCAAAATTATCCGAGGGAGATTTTTCTGATATGATAAATATTCAGATGCTGGAAACCGTAAATACCCCCGAATTTCAGGCACAACTGGCAAAAATGGGGTTTAAATAAAGGTAATTATATACCTTTTAGTGCCAAATTTACCAAAAACCTCGTCATTCAGAGGGCTTTAGCCCGAAGAATCTGTTTTATATAATAGATTCTTCGCTTCGCTCAGAATGACGGTACTTTTAGCCTGTAACATTCTATATAGTCACCTAAATAAATATTAGTCAAGAATAACTCTTGCGGGGAAATTACTTTTTAAAAGATTATTTGCTGCCTGCTGGGCTTTTTCTTTTGTTGAATATGAGCCGACCTGCAGGGTGTAATATCCGCCAAGATTTTTTACAATAGGTGTAACCGAAAGACCGGCATCCTGAATGATACTTTTTGCAACTTCTGCCTGTTTTTCGGTTGCATAATACCCGACAACAACTTTTGCATTAACTGATTTTTCGGGTTTTGACGGGGAAGGTGCTGAGGTTTCCTGCTGAGCAACCGGAGGTGTTTTGTTTTCTTTTATTTCCTCCTGTTCATGTTTTTCTTCTTTTACGGAGTTCTCTGCTTCTATCTGTCCGACGGTTTTGTGCTGTCTTGTCGGAAGGACAACCTTTTCATCCAGTTCGGGAGAGAACATTTCTTCATCTTCCGCCTGTCTTCTTTCATCTTCTTGTTTTAAACGGCGTAATCTGTCATCTACAAGAGAGGATGAACCGTCATCATCTGATGCAACAATGTCGCTTTCTTTTGTTATTGCAACATCCACGTTAGGCGAAAGAATTTTTGCAAATCCGAGAATTATTAAAAGTCCAACGACAAATACGGAGATAAATACCATCATATCTCTGTTCGGAGATTTTTTAACCTTCTTTTTATAGTCCTTATATGAAAAATGAGACGCTGTTTCATACCGTTCATTATTGTTCATTTTAGACTCCCCTCACTTTTGTTGTTGCTAATATTATATCATCAATTTCTTCGCTGTATCTTTCCATAACATCCTGTGCAAAATCTTTTATATCAATATTATCAAGGTTTAGGTCGCTTTTTAATCCCGAAACAGGAATGGGTGCGCCGTCTGAAAGAATATTTATTCCTGTGTGGATAAGAATTGAGGTTGCAGATTTTGTTGCGATAGATACGGACAGTTTCTTTTTGTTTACAAACAGGTCGTCACCGTATCGCAAAGCCTGATGTCCTCTTTCTTCAAGTGCTTCTTTGATACATGTTACCAAAAGTCTTTGGCGGAAAACTCCTTCTGTCAAATTAGTATTAAACTGTTCGGAAATAAAACTGAGCATGTATTTGCTGTAAATGGGTTCGTTGTTTATAACGTCTTCAATATCAACCATTTCGGTCAGTTTGACTTCACATTCTCCGCAAAAAGCAACGATGGCATCTCCCTGAATTTTAAAATTTTTATATATCCAATGAGGCGCTAATTGTGAACCGATATATTTTATTTCTTCATCAATATAAAGTGTTTTCATACTCATCTTACTCAAACAGAATTTTGGTATATTTTGTGTCATGGTTTTTAATAAGTGCATTTTTTAATCTGACGCATGACTCACATATCCCGCAATGTCTTTCCCCGCCCTGATAACAACTCCTTGTTAATTCAAGCGGAATATTGTTTTTCAAGGCTAACATGACTATATCATTTTTGTCGCAATTTATCAAGGGCGCAACAACTTTTGGCTGAACTTTCGTGGAATAATCAAATTCATTATTTACGGTGTCAATAAATTCCTGAGTATTATCGGGAAAAGTCTGTCCTTCTTCTTTGTTTGCCCCTATGATGATGTAATTATATCCGAAAGAATCGGCATAACATCCCGCAATATTTAAAAACAACCCGTTGCGGTTGGGTACCCATACCGCTTTTGCGCTGTCATCCCCGAAATCTGGTAATTCTCCCGACGGAATTTCTTTATCAGAAACAAGAGAGGTTGTGGTAATATTTTTCAGCCACTCAAGAGTAATTACTTTGTGATTTATGTCATAGTATTTGCAGATTTTTTCGGATGCTTCAATTTCTTTTGAGACGGCTTTTTGTCCGTAATCAAAAGTCAGCGCAAGTTCTATATTAAGTTCTTCTTTTTTTAAACCGAGGCTGACCAGTGAATCAAGTCCGCCGGATAACAGTATTATTGATTTATTCTTCATCGTTTTCGTACTCATCAATTATATTAACCGCTTCAACTTTTAGGGCATCCGGATAGTTTGGTGAATTTATAACCTCATCCAGAATACTTCTGTCAGACATATTGTAAAGTGCAATCATTGCATTTTTCTTAACTTCAACATCACTATCCGTTTCCAGACAATGTTTAATGGTTTCAAAGGCTTTCGGGTGTTCGCTTTCCATAATTGCTTCGATTGCGTTTATTCTTACCTGAGCGGATTCATCATCCAAGGATGCCTTTAAAGCCCTGAAAACTCTTTCGTTATCATTAAAGCCCATTTTTGTAAGTGCTTCAATCGTCCGTTCTTTCAGGAAAGTAAATTTGTCCATTATTCCCTGTTTTGTTTCAAGGATACTCACCAGAGGGTCAATAGCCCTTGTATCACCGAGTAATCCCAGTGCAGTTACGGCAGATTCCCTAAGGTATGTGGATTTCTCATCCTCGTCTTTTGCAACTTCAATAAGGGGAGCAACAGCGAATCTGTCCCCTATTCTTCCGAGAGCATCTGCGCATGCCAGACGTACACGGTAATTCTCGTCTTTGTTGTTTAAACAGTACAAAAGAGAGGATACAACATCGGTATTTTTCTGGTTTGCAATTGCTTTTGCACACATTACACGAACATTATTATATTTTTCTTTGGTTTCGTTATCCGCATAATTCGCATTTCTTAAAAGCAGAATATCCACAAGACACTCAAGGCTTGATTTGTCCCTGTACATGTCAACGCATCTGATTAATTGCATTATGATATCGGGGTTTTGGGCATTAATGAGCATATAATTATATAGGGGCACAAGAGTTTCTTTTGTGTATTTGTCTTGTAAATTCTCAATATTAGTGATAACAGTTGCGGTATCAGAGTCTCCGAATAAGCCGCAATCCCTTGCCATAGCTTCGTAATCGATATTTGTATCGTTATCCAACCCTCGCCCTCTCGTTTATTATTACGGGTATTTTAATATAAATAAGGCTTTATGGCAAGGATATTTAGTTTATTTTTGGAATTGTAACATTTTTGTAAACATATAACAAATTTATTTTTTATTTGATTTACAATAGATGTATAAAGTTACTAAGTTAACAATTAAGTGGTGTGAAATGTATATAGACTCAATAAAACTTTATCCCTCGGATTTTTTGATAAAGTCGAAGCATGACAAAATGCATGCCTCCGGTTTTAGAGAGAAGACGGCGGAAATGTGTAAAAATAATGCAAATACAAGAGGATATTATGGCGGCAGCTTTACGGGTATAAATACGAACCGGGCTGCCGCTACTGTTTCCGAAGAAGTTAAGCCTCTTTTAAAAGATAATTGGCTTGATAAAATAAACAAATTATGTGAAAGACATACGGTAATTGCCCAAAACCTTGTAGCATTGGTTCTGGCATGTACCTTGAGACCTCTGGCAATTATGTCATTACCCGGTAAAAAGAATAAGGATGATAAAATTTACGCATCAGGTCATGCTATTTCATCAGGTTTAATCGGTTTTGGCTTTTCAACAATTGTTATGTATCCTCTGGGCAAGGCGGCCGCAAAATCAAGACAAAACGTAACGGAAGTCGCAGTTGCACCGTTGCTCGACAAAGACATTGAAGGTCAGTTTAAACAGCAGGAAGCGGTAATCAAAAATCTTAAAAATCAATTTGGCGGCGAAACTTATGACGAATTGATAGAAAACATAAAAAATAATTCTCAAAATGTAGAGGATGATTTGGAAAAAATCAATTTATACAAAACTTATAAAAAGCAACTCAAAAGTTTAGACGATTTGAAAAAGATTCACGGAGTTGAAACAATAGAAGATTTGATAAGGAGCATAAAAGCAAAATACAATATCAATGAGCTGAAGGATCTTGAAAATGTTGAATTGTTCAAGAGATTTAAAGAATTATACAATGTTAAGGACCTTACAAAACTTGAACAGTCACATGCTTTCAAGATGACGACAAAGGCTCTTGATATGGCACCTGATGTATTCATTTTCGGTATAGCAAAGGCAATGCTTACAGTTGCGCTGATTCCGCCGATATTGAAATACGGATTTGGTGTAGAAAAGAAAAAATCAGCACCTCAGCCGCAGCAAAATTCGGATGCGGCAGCAGTACATACACAAACGGTCAGCACGATGCCTCGACCCGAAATAAGCAAATTTGCGGGAGGGCTGAAATAATGAACGTTACTTTACAAACAAATAATTTCAACGGATATAACAGAAATTTAAAATCAAATATCAGAAATAATAATATGAACCATACCCCGTCATTTACGGCAGGTATAGGTGATGTTCCGCAAAAATCAAAACTTTTAAAACCGGCAACAAATGTATTTGATAAATTCACAACCTGGTTGTCAAAGAATTACACAGACAAACTATATACCTCATGGTTAGCCAAAAAACTTGCCGGTCAGGCAGAAAAACTTGATAGCGTGGTTGACGTTATGGCTATTCTGGGTTCTGTTGTAATTTCCGGTATGTATATGACTCAAACCCTCAGAAACAAAGACTTGGATGAGGACAGAAGAAAAACGCTCGCAATAAATCAGGGGTTAACCTTTATAATGGCAACATTAGGTTCTGTCACAATTGATAAGAGTCTTGACAAATGGTGGGAAAAACAAACAGAAAAATATGCGGTAAGCAGAACAGGTGATGCTAAACTTCCCGAACGAATAAAAGCAATTAACGACAAGGCAATTAAAAGGGCGGAAGAAGAACTTGGCAAACCGCTCAGCGAATTTACCAAAAAGGAAAAGAAAAAACACCTTAAACTGACAAATACACTCAAATACGTAGAAGATAATCTGGAAAATGCTGATTTGGAAGTAAAACTGAAAGGTATGGGAGTATTGAAGAAACTGATTATCTTCGGTACGGTTTACAGATTCCTTTCTCCTGTTGCGGTTACTCCGCTTGCAAATATGATAGGTAACAGTCTTGTTGCAAAGAAAGATAAGCCTGAGAAAACTGCGTAAACAATTTGTAAATTATTTTAGGTAATTAAAAACTCGTCATTCAGAGGGTTTCAACCCGAAGAATCTGTTTTAAATAATAGATTCTTCGCTTTGCTCAGAATGACGGTACTTTTAACCTGTAAAACAGTTACCTTATTTTATACACTATTTCAATTTTGTAGGGGTGCAATAATACGGATTATTTTGAATTTTTGCCCAGGTTATATAGGCTCTGTTTCCGTTTATTGTTTGAGTTTCCGCTACATAATATGATACTTTTCCGGTTTTTTCATCTTTTTTTGACCCGTAGATTTCCAGTTCGTATTTCTCGGTTTGTCTGGATTTATCTCTCATAGATTCGTATAATTCGTCAACCTGCATGGACGGTAAATCACAGGTAAGTTTATATTCGTCTTTTGGTGATTTGATAATTTCTTCATATCTGCAAAAGCCGTTTTTCCAGCCGAGAATACTTCTGTGGGTTGTGAAACTTTCATTCTGAAATGTTGAAGTGATTGTTTCTTCATACTTATCACAGTCCTGAAAGTTTCTTATGAAACTTTTTGAAAATTTAGTATATTTTTCGGCAACGGCAACAGAGAATACAGAGCCGATAACAAGTGCTGAAACAATTGTCAAAAGTGTAATTTTTTTCATAAATCTTCTCCCATGTACATATCCTTAACGATATTATATCAAAAATTGTTCAAAAAGAAAATTATTTTACATTAATAAGAAAAAGCTATGTACTGAGGTGCATAGCTGTTGATTAGGGATATGTGTATCTTAGTTTCTAAGGAGTATATTGTTATATTATCAGATTAGATATTTTTTAAATCATACAAAAGCATGAGATTTTAATATTTTTAAAAATTTTATAATATAATTGAATTATGAATATAATTCAGGAATTTGAAACAATAGCCGCAATTTCAACCCCTCTCGGAACAGGGGGGGTCGGAGTCATTCGTATATCCGGTGATAAAAGTCACGAAATTGCAAAAAAAATTACGAAAAAAGATAACTTGCCCGCCGGAAAAATTTGTCACGGCTGGGTTTATGAAGGGGATAAGAAAATTGACGAGGTGGTAATTCTGCCGTTTAAGTCACCTAACAGTTATACCGGAGAAGATGTTATCGAAATTCAGTGTCACGGCGGGATAAATGTTGTCAGAAATGTTTTGGATGTTGTTTTGAAAAACGGTGCAAGACCTGCTGAACGCGGGGAATACACAAAAAGGGCTTTTTTAAATAAGAAACTGGATTTATCTCAGGCCGAAGCCGTTGATGATTTGATTCATGCAAAGACTTCCGAATTTGCGATTCAGTCGGCTAAAAATTTGTCGGGTGTACTGGCAAAAAAAATTGCGGAAATTAAGGGTGGTATATTTGAAGTTGCTTCTAAAATTGTTGCGGGAATTGATTTCCCGGAAGATGTAAAAGAACCCGAATATTCTTACCTCAGGGAAAATTTTGAGGGGGCAATAAAAGAAATTGACAGAATTTTGTCTTGCGCAAAATCATCCGATATTTTGCGTCAGGGGGTAAAGGTTGCGGTTGTCGGACGGCCGAATGTCGGTAAGTCTTCTCTTTTCAATGCTTTATTAAACCTTGACAGGGCTATAGTTACGGATATTGCGGGAACGACACGTGATGTCATTAAAGAAACGCTCGACCTTGGTGTTGCCGTCACTTTGATTGATACGGCGGGCATTCGTGAGGATGAAAATATTGATAAGGTTGAAGAAATCGGAATTGAGTATTCAAAACAGTCTGCAAAAGATGCAGATTTAGTAATTTTTATGTACGATGCTTCCGAGGGGTTTAATTCTGCTGATGATGAAATATATCAGATTATTAAAGACAAAAAACATATTGTTGTTGCAAATAAAACAGATTTGTTAAACGGTGATTTTATTCCTGTTTTTGAAGATACTGCGGCACTTTCTGCGGTTTCAAAAGACGGTTTGAACGAATTAAAAGCGAAAATGAAAGAAATAATTTGCGATTTTTCGCTTGAAGATACTGAATATATTACAAATAAGCGCCAGCAGAATTGTCTTGAAAGGTGTCGTGAAAGTTTAATCAGAGCGTTAGATGCTGCGAACAGAGAAGAATTGCAGGATATGATATATATAGATTTAAAATCCGCATTGTTATCTTTGGATGAGATTACGGGTGAAGTTATTAACGATGATATTCTGAATAATATTTTTGACCATTTTTGTATAGGCAAGTAGGAGGTAAATTTTGTTACTTAAAAACGGTGAAAAAATTGCGAAAGTTCTTTCAGACGGCGGGGTAATTGCTTATGTTACGGATACTGTCTGGGGTTTGGGGTGTCTGCCTGATAATGAAAAAGCCGTAAAAAAGATTTATGAAATAAAAAAAAGAGAAGCACAAAAACCGCTTATACTTATGTCAAATGAGGTTTATAACCTGCTGGATTATGTAAAACCCATACCAAAAACAGGACAGTTACTTATAAAAAAATATTTTCCGGGGGCATTAACCGTTGTGACGGACAAAAGCGAAAAGACTCCCGATTATATAACCTCCGGAATGCAAACTGTTGGGATACGTGTTCCCGATAATGAGGTTTTCAGAGAAATTTGCGGGGTTGCACCGGGGCATGTACTTGCAACAACAAGCGCAAATCTTTCACATCAGCCGTCAGCAAAAACTTATGAGCAGGCTCTTGCTAATATGTCAGGGCTTGCAGATTTGGTGATTGAAGATTACGGATGTATTGCAAAAGGTCTTGAATCAACAGTTGTCGGGGTTATGAATGACGAACTTCGCATTTTTCGTCAGGGCGCAATTGTGGTTGAGTTGTAAATTTACCCGCAAAAATTTTTTTCAGGGGTTTTGTAATTATATAAACCATGAAGGGATATAAATGAAAGTAAGAAAACCAATCATAGCAGGATTAATGGCATTATCAACCCTTGCACCCTGTAAGGCTCAAAAAGCGGTGCAATTAGTATCGGAAACAGGTATTACCGGAGTTGTGAATAAGGAAGCCTCTTTTTATTCCGGTATGAATGTTCAGTTCATCGGTGAAAGAAATTTTGCCGATATATTCGGCGGAGCATCAGTTTCCCCTGATAAAAAAGTATCTTTTTTAGCGCTTGCAATAAACAATTTTTCGTGGACAAAAAATTTAAGCACCTGGGCAAGAGAAACAGTTGTTGCGGCAAAATCGGGAGTCAGTGCCGTAACGGAAATTTCGCCGTTAAAAGTCAATGCCGATGCAGGAAGATTTAATTTTGCATTTGGTCCTGCCTATACCGTATATAACGATTTCAGGGCGGGAACAACAACACAGGGAATTAATACAATATTTCAGACATCATATAAAATCAGCCCGAGAGAAATGATTTTTGCTGAGGCAAAATATACCTCCGAGCCAAATCAAAATCTGTTTAAAACTCAATTTGGCAATTTGAAAAATAACATTTCATATTTTATTGCATATATGTTAAATTTATAAGGTAAATAATCATAAGAAAGGAGTAAATAAGATGCAGGTACAAAAAATACAGAATAACAACTACAATACCATACGCTATCAAAGTACAAATACTAAAAATGTAAGTTTTGGGGAAAGACTTATTTTTGACCCGAAGTTTATTAATAGATTGTCAGCAAGTGAAAAATCGGAACTGGCTTTATTAAAAAGATTATTCAATCGTTATGGTCAGCCGGGTGACATCAGGATAAAAAACGATAAAAATGTTTCGGTACAAAAAGTTATTGATGACTTACGTTCAAAATACAGTGAAGTTGAATCACAATATATTTTATCAAGAAAAGTTGAGGATGCTTTTGGCGACAGCAGAGTGCTTTAATAATAATTTTCAATTATACATTCTCAATTTTTAATTATTTATACCCATCATTATAAAAATGTAAGTTGAGTTTTCAGACCTACATTAAGATTTCCCATTTACAATTTGAAATTAATT
>CAMHMW010000047.1 GCA_946186335.1 uncultured Candidatus Melainabacteria bacterium | reverse complement strand
ATGCCGTAATATTTTTTTGAAAGTCCAAAACATTGTTGCGTTCTATTGACCAGTATTCTTTTATAACATTTTCAACTGTTGAAAAATCTTTTTCATCTTCCGTTACAGACGGGACAAAAAATGCCTGAGAACGGGATACGACAGTTGAAATGACATCTGTTGTGTCTTTTGTAAGAAATATAAAAGTTGTATTTTGGGGAGGTTCTTCAAACGTTTTTAAAAGTGCGTTTGAGGTGGCTTCGGGAAAATTAAACTTGTTCAGCGGAAGCAGATTCCCGTCCTCATCCCTGTCACAAAATATATAAACCCTGTGATAATCACTTGTCACGGTAAGTTCTGATATAATTGCTTTTGCCTGTTCAACCGTAATGTTCTTTTTCCCTTTTGTTGGCGGTTCGTCATCATCTGATGATGAATTTTCTTTGAAATCTAACCTTGTGTATATTTTTACGGCGGGGTGGGTTTGTTCTTTTATCCATTTGCAGTTAAGACAGTCACAATTTTCGGATTTGTCCCCCGTACAGTTTAAAAGCCGTGCAATTTCAAGTGCCAGAGAACATTGCAAACTTATATCCGCCCCCCAAAATAATAAACAATGACTAATAGTCTTTGACTCATCCAAAATACCTTTTTTAAAATACTCCATAAGTTTCGGACATTTTTGAACTGAAAGATTATCGTAATATTGCATATTCAACCTCTCTTTCAACATCAAGAACCGAGCGCCCCGTTTTTATTTTGTATTCGGCTTCCGTCAAATTTTCTTTTAACCTTACAAGGTTTTTCAGGGGAACATCCTTGAGTTTTTTAAGTTCCAGTTTTACACGATAGGGGTGCATATTAATCATTTTTGCAATTTCATCCTGCGAATGTTTCCCGCTGTATGCTTTAATTTGAATACTGTTTCTTATTTGGGTATGCAGAAACGCAAGAATTTCAAGCGGATGTTTTTTAGATAAAAGTTTTTGGTATTCTTCAAGTGCCTGAGATGTTTTTCCAGTAATTAAATATTCTGAAAATCCAAATAAATCTTCTCCTGTTGTGCAAATTTCTCTTACCATTTCTTTTGTGACGGGTTTATCTTTCGCATAAACTTTTAATTTTTCCAGTTCAGAATCCAGTATTCTTAAATTTGAACCGATTTGAATAAGCATTAATGATGCAACATCATTCGGCAATTTTAACTCTTTTATTCTAGCTCTTTGTTTTATCCAGCCTTCAAGTTCCTCTGTTTTGTATGACGGTATTTGTAAAAATTCTTTTGAGTTAAAATTCGAAAGAATTTTAAATATTTTTCTGCGTTTATCTATTTTTTTCTTACTGTCAGGAGGAAGCATTGCAACAAAAATTACATCCAGATTTTCATTACAACTTTCCATAGTTTCGGACAGTTCTTTTAATTGTTTGTCATCAAATCCGTTATCAAATTCGTCATCATCCGCTTTTTTCCCGCTCAGGTAATTCAGGCAGTTTATTACAATAAGCATTTTCCCAAACATCATAGGCTGAGATTTTAATATAGCAATAAGGTCGGGAAATTTCGGGTTGTTGTACGTTTTATAACTCATTTCGATAAAATTTTTATCAAGTTTATCCCGAAAACCCTTGATTTCATTTGATATATTAAATTCTTCATCCCCGTAGAAAAAATAAATCATGGCTCTATTTTAACCCAAATATATTTATTTCTCAATTTAATTTCTGAATCTGTCGGATAAATAACTCAGAATTGCTCCCCCGATTTCTTCATTTGGGTCAAACGGCTGTTGCGGGTTATGTGGTTTTAAAGAGTTTTGAACAAGCATTTTTACAAGAGGTCCGAAAGCATCAGGTACTTGTGTCTTGCGGTAAATTCCCGCTAAAAAAGTCTGAATATTTGGAGAATTTGTATTGTTGAATTTTGCCAAAACGGGGTACATATTATCAATTCCTTTTGTTCCCTCATCAGACATTCTGTTTAAAATATACAAAACTTCCGTTATCTGTGCCTCATTATTTGAATGTTCCAGAATGTCCGTCAAAACAGGCAGAGCATTTTCTTTTTGTTTTACAAAATAATCAACTTCATTTTTATCAAAACTACAATAATTTCTCTGAGCGGTCGGCAGTTGACAACTTGTGCAGGCATAATACGGCTGCTGCTGATAATTATACATAACGGGCGGAAATTTTATCATAATTTAATCCTTAACTATATACATACGGAGGTCCGTTTTTAATTTCAAAAAGTACGTTTTCCGCTAATGTTTTAAGTTCCTGCTTTGAACGTTTTCCGCTATCGACCTGTTTATAAAATTCATTTACAAGCGGACGTATTGCAGCATCTTTTTTGGCTTTAAAATTTCTCAATTCAGTTGATACAAGTCGTTTTTGAAGGTCAAGTTCTGTTTCTGCGTTAATCTTTTTAACCTGAACTTCTTTTATCGCATCCCCGACAAGTTTACCGCCGTAACTCAGAGCGGTAACTCCCGTTATTCCGAAGAATAATTGTTTAAATTGCGGGTTGCTTGTATCTATAAGCCAGTTATAGAAAAATGCCTTGTAATCGTTGACAAAAGAATTGAATGCGGGTTTCGGAGTTCCGTCCCCCCCGATATTCGGGTTAACTTTTGTGGTTGAGGTTTTGAATTTTGTCATAATTTTTTTCAGAAATTCCGCTTTTTCTTCCGCATTTGTCCACTTGAGTTTATTTATCTGTTCGGTGACAAATTCTTCGAGATTTTCGGAACCCTCTATGGACATAAACATGTGTTCAAGGTTATTCTTATCAATTTTTTTTGTTTCTTCTTTTGAGGTATTTACAAGTTCTTCTATTGTTCCTTTGGCTTTGTCCAAACTATCTTTGAGGTGAATTTTGCTCTTTGATAAATTTCTGAAAGATAAATACCCCAAACCGACAATACCAAGTGTTGTCAAAGAACCGAGAATAATATTTCCCATATCGGATTGAGTTTTTTCGTTGTGTTTTTTGTCTGATGTAAATGCCAAATCGGAACGGAATTTCTTTTCAAAATTTTGGAGGATTTGTTCGTTATCGTCTGTCAAATATTTTTCAAAATCGGCAGAATATTTCGAAAGCATACTCCTTATAATCTGCATTTTCCCTGCAAATGCTTTTGTTTCAACGGAGATAAGATTTTCCTGAAGATTTTTCTGAATATTTGCTTCTTTTCGTTTTACCCAGATGTCTTTATAACCGTCAAAAAATGTTTTTCCCATAAATGCCATAGCAGACAGCGCAAGAACTCCCGTTCCGGCGATAAATGTTTTTCTGTTCGGACTTTGAATCATCTGATAAACAACCTGAGAGGTTTCTTCGCTCAGGTTTACATTACGGGTGAGTGTGGGTAGCCATTTTTCGGGAACCAAATCTTTTGCAATTTTTGCGCTGCGTTTTACAAACCATGTCATAGCCGTAACGGATGACATTACACCAAGTGCAATAGCACTCAGGGGAAGAAGTTTTTTATCAACAGGAGTCCGGTTTTTGTATAATTCAGACGGCATATTAACAGAATCCGAAATCATATAGGTATCTTTTGTGGTGTTTAAGTTAGTGTCATCTTTTATGAGGTTGTTAACAAGTACCCCTTCTTTTGTTGAAAGGGTATTCCTTTTTTGAGATTCTGTTCGGTTTCTTTGTTGTCTTATGTTTTCCGTATCGTTTAACGGATTAATGTGCATCTTTTTCTGCTTCCTTTTCGTCCTGATGTTTTAATTTTTGGTATAGGTTATGGATAAAAGTTTTTATTTCAAACTGTCTTTTATCTTCCTCAATTTTCTTTTCTTCTTCGTCTGTTTCATAGGTTTCCGAGATAAAGAAAAGTGATTTTAATTTCTTTTTTAAATCTGATAAAAATTTTGAAATTTTTTCTCCGACAGCCGCTTTAAATTCGCCATATACAGCAGCAAGTTTGTCTGAAATATCGGCAAGTTTTTGAGAAATTGTTTGAGAGATGTTTGTTAAAAAAGTCGGAATATTGTGAACAAATTTCAGCACATTCCCCACTATTGTATTTAACACGAAGTTAATCGGTTTTGCAATAATCGGAGGCATAGTGTTTGAAATCATTTCGGTAAACAGAACAAGTCGTTGATGAGTGTTTGCAATATTTTTCTGAAATTCTGCCAAAGCCTCCATTCTTGACTGTTCAGCGGCTTGTGCCTGTTGTCTTGCGTGTTTCTGTGCTTTTAACATTGCACCTATTGCGGCACACTGGTTGTAGGTCATTTCACCGACATTTCTCGGGGTATCCCGTTTAGTTGTGGAATTTCCGCCCGCCATACCGCTGCAAATCGGACATGCTCCCGGCGGTAAGCCGTGAGGACAGGTTCCTACTTTTGCATGAGTGTGTATGTTCGGAGTTCCGATTGACATTAAAAAATCCTCTTTTTCATAATAAGAGGACAGCCCAAAAGAATTTATCTTTCATAGAGTGTTACATGTACCGGTAACAACTTGGGAAAGGTTTGACCCTCACCCGAATTTCTAAAACTCGTTTCTCGTTTTGAAATTCAACCCTCTACCACCAAGGCGAGGGAATATTCTCTGAGCATTCCGGCTATTACGGCTGCGGTATCAGCTGGAGATATTCACTCCATTTCCTCTTGTTTTGATAGTAGTTTAACCAAATATTTAAGTCAAGAAATTATGATTTTATTTTTACAATAAAAATTTTGTGTTATAATGGGGTTGTAGAAATTCTGCGCGGGCATAGTTCAGTGGTAGAATGTCTCCTTCCCAAGGAGAAGATCGCGAGTTCGAGTCTCGTTGCCCGCTATTTATATTATGGTTTTATCAGGGGTGAAATATGGCAGATAAACATGTAAAGGGGTTTAATTATATAGTTGATAAAGATTCCAAAATTCTTATTTTGGGTACTTTGCCGCCTGTTGACCGTACTTTCTATTATCAGAAAGACAAATTGTTCTGGCAGATTTTAGGTGAGGTTCTGGGTTACAATGAAGTCAATATTTTGTCTGATGAGCAGAAGAAAAATTTTTTACACGAAAACGGTATAGGGCTTTGGGATATTTTTAAAAGCGGTTTCAGACGTGAAAGTTCTTCAAAAGATACCTCTATTGATATTTCTACAGTAAAGCCGAACAAAATTTCCAATCTGTTGAATAATTATCCGAATATTAAATATATTCTCATAAACGGAAAAGTTCAGGCGTATGAGTGGTTTAAGGAATACAACCCCGAAATTGACCTGAGTATGGTTAAAAATTTATATAACACAGGTTCGCTGAACCGCCTTGATAAATCATTAAAAGAAAAAGCAATTTTGGAATGGAAAACAGAACTGAAATCTGTTCTTAATATACAGGAAAAAGCAAAACCAAGAGCGTTTGTCGTCAAGAAAAAAAACGGATAACTGAATTAATAAACGGTAAACATTTCACGGATGTACATAAGGACAAGTTTTACTTTATCCATAAATTTCTGAAATCTTGTTTTGGATTTTTTCGGAATACCTTTTAAGTCGTCAAGTTCTTCTGGGGTAAGTTTTTTCACAAATTTTCCGCCGAATTTGTCCTTTGTAACTCTGCATACTTCACCGAATTTGTCCAGCGTATATGAGGTATAGTAATCTTTTGAGGAATTTAATTTATCAACAAAGGATTTGTTTTGTTCCAGAATAACAGAAGCTTCTTCCAAGCCTGTTTTGTGCCTTTGGGCAGTATATTTCAATGCCATAAGATGCTTTTTTTGTTCAAGTCTTGTGGGCTGGGTAAGAACTTTTTCAAGAAATTTACATTCCTGAGGGGTTACCAGTTGTCCTAATACGTATGCCATTTTATTTCCTTGTCTGATATATCGTTGTCAACCTTTTATAAAACTCTAAAAAATAAAATTTGCTAGCCCATTTTGTGCATGTTATCAAAAATTTCTTTTTTCTGAACCCATATTTCCATTCCGAGTTCTTCCCCCAGACCGGTTAACCCGTCTTTAATTTCTTTAAAAGAATGGTTTGATTTTTCTATATTACACAACATAAACATCACAAAATGACCCTGCATAAGTGTTTGTTTAATATCTTCGATATTTACTTCAAGTTCCGCCATTTTTGCGGTAACCGCTGCGACAATACCTATTTTGTCAACACCCTGAACCGTAACAATAATTTTATCAGACATCTTATTTTTCCTCCGTAACTACAACCGGTTGAACCCCTTTAAACCAATGAGGATTTACCCATTTACCGATATTGTGTTCAAGACAGTATTTTTTGAGTTCTCTTTTAACCTCAGGACACAATATGTATAATACAATGACGTTCGGTACGCACATTGCTATCATCATCGCATCTGTTATATTCAAAATAGATTCAACATTCATAGCCGAACCGATAATTATAAACAGACAATAGATTATGTTAAATGTAAATACACGTTTTTTACCTTCCCCGAAAAGGAATGTCCATGCTTTCTGTCCGTAATATGCCCAAGAAATCAGTGTTGACATTGCAAATAAAATTGCAATTATTGATAAGATAATCGGGAAGAACGGAATGACTGACTGAAATGCGTTTGAAGCAAGTTCAATACCCGAAATTTTGCCGGGTTCAATGGTTGATAATGCTCCCGATAAAACAATTGTCAGCGACGTGAACAAACATAAAACGCCCGTTAAAAATGTTTCAAGCAGAGCAACAAAGCCCTGAGATGCCGGCTCTTTTGTTTGTGCCGCAGCATAAACAATTGCGGCTGCCCCGGTTCCTGCTTCATTAGATTGAACGGAACGTCTTAAACCAATAATTATTATTCCAAAAACACCGCCCGCAACGGATGTAGGGGCAAAAGCCTCCTTACAAATTAGCGCAACAGCATCGGGTATTCCTTTTATGTTTGCAAAAATAACTATTAAACCTGAAATTATGTATAATGCACACATTGTCGGGGTTAAAATTGTTGTAACTTTCGCAATACCTTTAATTCCGCCGACAATTACAAGTCCGATAATGATAGCGGCAACAAGCCCGATAATCCATGTAAAACCGTGGAATATACTGTGTTCCCCGCCCGTAATAAATATTAATTGGTGAGCAGTCTGATTTATCTGAATCATATTTCCGCCTGTTATACCACCACCAATACAAAGAATTGCAAATAGTACAGACAGTGGTTGTCCCAGCCAGCGAAGATTTTTTCTTGTCAGACCATGTGCAATATAGTGCATAGGTCCGCCTGATACCGAACCATCTGCGTTAAATCTTCTGTATTTAACCGCCAGAGTTGCTTCCACAAATTTTATTGACATTCCTAAAAGCGCACCTGCAAAAATCCAAAACGCCGCACCGGGGCCTCCTATTGAAATTGAAAGTGCAACACCTGCAATACTTCCGATACCGATAGTTCCGGATAATGCGGTAGCAAGTGCCTGAAATGAGGAAACCTCCCCGCCGCCGTCAGTTTTCTTTGGTTTTGCAATCAGGTCAACTGCATGTTTGAAGCCCCATATACAAATTCCCTTGAAAAATCCCGTAAAAAATATTCCCGCAAATAAAATCCAGAAAATAATAACAGGAACATCCGAACCGCAAATGTGAATAGGAAAGAATATTATTTTCGCTATTGCATCAGAAACAGGTGCAATATGTTTATCCATAAAAGCATCCACATTAATAGCGTTAGCACTCTGCATTCCCGCCATTAACATCATCATAAGAGTAATAAATTTTTTCATTAACAATATCCTTTCCGCTGTGTAAACCAAAGTTCCCCCAACCGTAACTGTTATAAGTATAGCAAAAACATATAAATTAAAGGATAAATGTTAAAGGTTGTTACAGTTTTAATCCCTTATTTTTCTTCATCTTCTTCTTTTTCTTCGTCAGAATGACCGTTTTGACCGTTCTGTTGTCTGCGTAGTTTTAAAATCTCTTTTAAATCCTCTGTAATTTTTTCTTCCTCTTCCAAAACAGGTTTGCGTTTTTGGGCATTCAGCACATTTGCAACATTCATCATTGCAAGAGAGTTAAGGGTAGCACGAAGAACGGCACTTTGATCCATATATGGGTTTTGCTGGGGTGCGGGCATTTCTTCTTCTCCGCCGCGCTGAGAAAAATATTCGCCGCCTTGTCCCATTTTGTCATCAGATAATTTTGCCGCAGTACCGGATATGTCACCGCTTTTAAAATTAAAAGCACCGCCAATGCCGAAGTACCCTGCAGATCTGTTATCGACCATAATTCTACCCTTTTATTTACTTATATTTTCGGACGGTTAGTCCTAAATATCCGTGTTTACTACCACTATACATTATAAAATGCGTGACATGTTATTAACTCGTCTAAATGTATTATTTTGCTACTATGTAAACAAAATTTTACATTTGAAACCTTTGTCCTTCTTATTAAACTACTACCATTATAGCATATTGTTTTAAAAATTACAATCGTTTCGGTTTTTTCATGTTTATTGTAATATGTAATTAAATAAAGCAGTCGGATAATCGCGCTTAGGAGAAATTTTAAGTGAGGAAAGTCCGTGCATCCCAGAACAGACCCCCGGAGAAACTCCGGGCGGCGTGAGCCGGCGGATAGTGCCACAGAAATGAAGACTGCCGATGATTTTCGTAATACGGAAAAACAGGCGATGGTGCAACGGTGAGTTAAGAGCGTCACCGGCGAAATCGGAAGGTTTCGGCCAGGTAAACCCGGGTCGGATGCAAGTTTGAATCGAAGGTTATAAAGGTTGTTCGCCCACTTCGGAAAAAAACGCTAGAGATCAGGAGTAATTCTGATACCAGACAGATGATTATCTAAAACAGAACACGGCTTACGGGCTGCTTTATTTTTTATATGAAAGAGAAAAGTTATGCAAAAAGGTTTATTTATAACATTTGAAGGTGCTGACGGATGCGGAAAATCTACCCAGATGAAATTGTTGACGGACTATCTTATAAAAAAAGGTTATGATGTTATTACAACCCGAGAACCCGGAGGAAAAGGTTTGGGAGAAAAAATCCGTGAAATTCTTTTGAATTATGACGGAGAAGTTTCAAATCGTTGTGAATCTTTTTTGTTTTTGGCAGACAGAGCGCAAAATATTGATATTACGGTTAAACCTGCCGTAAGTCAGGGTAAAATTGTTCTCTGTGACAGACATACAGATAGTTCTGTCGCTTATCAGGGGTATGGCAGAGGTCTTGATATTGAAGAAATAAACGCTCTGAATAATCTCGCAACAAGCGGACTTAAACCTGATTTGACATTTGTTTTTGATGTTGATATTGAAACCTCAATGAAAAGAGTGGGGACAGAAAAAGATCGTATGGAAAGTTCCGGAACAGAATTTTTCAACAAAGTCCGCAGAGGGTATCTTGAAATTGCAAAACAGGAACCCGAAAGAGTTAAGGTTATAGATTCCACAAAATCTATCGAAGATGTTTTTTCAGATGTCTGCGAACAGGTAAATCAGAAACTTAATTAAAAATTGGTAACTATATACAATGTTACAGGTTAAAAGAACTGTCATTCTGAGCGAAGCGAAGAATCTATTATATAAAACAGATTCTTCGGGCAAAAGCCCTCTGAATGACGAGGTTTTTTAGTAAATTGGTGCTAAATAGTATATAATTACCTAAAAATTTCAACTGCTCTTTCGGTAATTCCGAGGCAATACGAAATTGTTATTCCGTAATTTGTAATCGGAATACCTGCCTGATTTGCTTTAATAATTCTTGAAAGAATTTCTCTGCGGTTTGTCATACATGCGCCGCAATGAATTATGAGTTTATAATCGGAAATGTCTGGGAAATCGTGTCCCGAAATATGTTCAAAAACTAGATTTTTCTCTGTTTTTTTGCGTATTAGATTAGGAATTTTTACTTTTCCTATATCATCTTCTATTGCGTGATGGGTGCAGCTTTCCAAAATCAAAACTTTATCGCCGTCTTTTAAAGTATCAATTGCTTTTGCTCCCTGAATAAATGCGTTTAAATCACCTTTTAATCTTGCAAACAGTATTGAAAATGACGTTAACGGAATGTCATCCGGTACAATTTCATTGACCGTTTTAAATGCCTGAGAATCAGTTATAACAAGTGATGGCGGAGATTTTAATTCTTCGATAGCCTCTTTTAATTCGCTTTCTTTCACCGACATAACTTTGCAGTTACTATCCAAAAGGTCACGTAAAACCTGAACCTGAGGTAAAATTATTCTTCCTTTCGGGGCTTCTTTGTCAATTGGAATGACAAGGATTACAGTACTTTTTTCCTCAACCAGATCTCCCGCAATTTTGGGCGGATTTACAAAATCTTCCGGCAAAAGATTTATAAGAGTATTTTTAAATTTGTATATCAGATTTTCATCGGTTTTTGCTGATGTTACTATATAATTTTTGCTAAATTCTCCGATTTCATCCAGTTTTTTCAGTTCAATCGGTTGAATATCCGTTTTGTTTATCAGAATTATAAATGGAATATCCAGATTATTAAATTTGTGAATCAAATTAAGTTCAAATGTACCAAGCCCGTTATAATCACAAACAATTACTCCAATATCAATACGATTAATAATCTTCATTGTTTTTTCTATTCGTTCGGTACCCAATGTTGAATCATCATTAACTCCTGCCGTATCAAGAAAATTTACCGCTCCGACAGGCAGCAACTCCATTGATTTTTCAACAACATCGGTGGTTGTTCCGGCTATATCCGAAACAATAGAAATATCCTGTCCGGTAATTTTATTCAGAACAGATGATTTTCCGACATTTGTTCTGCCAAAAAATCCGATATGCAATCTTTGTGATTTTAATGCTTTCATATAAACTCTCCATAGAATAAAAGTCCGACTTTTGTGGGTCGGACTTTTTATTTTGAGGATTAACCTCTGATACCTAATTTCTTAATCAAATCTCTGTATTCGTCAAGGTTTTTGCTCTTGATGTAAGCGAGTAATCTTTTTCTCTTACCTACCATCATTAAAAGACCTCTTTTTGTAGCGAAATCTTTTTTGTTTGATTTTAAGTGTTCTGTTAATTCGCTGATTTTTTGTGTCATCATAGCAACCTGTACTGCTGATGAACCTGTGTCTTTAGCATCCTTGCCATACTTTTTAACAATTTCTTGTTTGTTTTTCAAATTGATTGACATATTAGTTTTCCTTTTCTTGTTGAGTGATTATTGGCGTAAGCACTCTACATGGCTTATATTATATGCTGAAAATAAAAAATCAAGAGGGGGGGGTAAATGTTGTGCTGATAATAATTGTTTAGTTTAGAAGTCTTTGGTAATTTGTAAGTTGGGCTGAAAGCCCAACAAAAACCCTGTACATTTCGTA
>CAMHMW010000046.1 GCA_946186335.1 uncultured Candidatus Melainabacteria bacterium | reverse complement strand
CAATCTGAAAGTTCTTGATATATTTGAAACCTATAAAGAGATACATAACTTCCTGATTTCAAAAAATATTATACAGGAACTGGAATATCAATATTACAAATTTGTTTTACAGAATAGCTTTTATCATATAAACAGGCTATCTTGCACAACAGTTAAAAATAAATTTATAAAATCATACAAGTCTTATATTAAGGAAATTGATTTAAAGAAAATCATTAAAAAATACCCTGAATTAAATGATTATTATAAAAAGCATTTTAAAGAAGAATCTTTATTATCAAAAATATTTTCTGTTAAAAATATAGGTACGCATAAACAAATAACAATATTCGGAATAAAAATCAGATTTAAAAATACAAAACAGGAAGAATTAAAAAGACTGAAACGTATTGAACAAAAATTAAATGAGTTGGATAAAAGATTAACACAAATAGAAATGTGTACTAAAAATCATTAATCGGGGTCTTACGATACTGACTTCTTGGCGTAATTCTTTGTCGGCCGGCTCTCCATTTCGTAGTTTTTTACTTGAATATTATGTAATTATATCATATAATAAGTAAAAATTATAAGTTAGGGAACAGATGGATAATAACAAAATAATTTGGGCTTTTTGGGAACCGAAGAAAAATATACCGCCGTATTTGAAACTGTGTATGGCAACATGGAAGAAATTTCTTCCTGATTATAAAATCGTGATACTTGATTATACAAATGTTGATGAGTATTTGGACCCAAAATTGTTCGATAAAAAATACTTATACAAAAATTTTATATTGGCAAAACAAGCGGACTGTATCCGTTGTGCATTATTGGAAAAGTATGGCGGAGTCTGGTTTGATTTGGATACGGTTGTAACAAGTGAAAAGATTTATGATTTCTTAAATTTTGATTCTGAATGTACAATGATTGGACGGCGTATTGGCTTCATTGTCGCAAAAAAACACGCAAAAATTTTAAGAAAATGGCTGAAAGGCATAAAACGAAATTTGTTCTTGCACAAATTATGCAAACGGTATGTCCGGGTAAAATCAGTCATCGGTTATTTCAATCCTGACTTTATTCAGAATATAGACAGATGGGATTTCTGCGGAAACAGAATTTTGGATCCGTTGGTTAATAAATCTTCTCAAAAAGAATTTCACAGTATTAACAAAATTGAATCCAATACCCTGCCCGAATATGCAAAATTTTCGTGCAGACCTCACGATGCCTATGTAGAATATTATTTTAACAATGATTTTACGAAAGAAACTATGGAAAACACACAGGGCTTGATTTATCTGCATAATTCATGGACTCCGAATGAATACAGAAAAATGTCCGTATCAGAATTTTTGAATTGCAAAAATACTCTGTCAGGAATACTGAAAAGTATTCTGACACCCGAGGAAATTATGAGCTGCGAAGAAAACAACGATTAAAAAAGTTATTTCAGCGCAGGTTTCAAAGTTTCTTCACTTGAATATTATACCATTATACCGTATAATATTAATAGCACTTATCAGTCGGAAAGAGTATTATGAAATCAGTAAAAGAAAAAGCAACAGAATCAAAAATTCTGGAAAAATTAAAAAAACACCCCCTCTGTCTTGAACTTGTAAAATTTTTGTTTGCGGATGAAGAATTACAGGAAATGCAGGAATACGCAAACAACGTTTCTATCAAGAGATTAGGCTACAACGACCACGGACCGGTTCACATGCGTCAGGTCGTTACAAATGCTATAAAAATGCTGAATATTCTTCATGAATGCTGTATTCCGACATCTTTGGAACAGGAAGAAATCGGAACTTTTGAAGACAGTATGTGCGGAGTTATTATGGCAGGTATGATGCACGATTTGGGTATGGCTATCGGTCGTCAGGAACACGAAAGAATGTCTGCTCTTTTAGCCCAGCCAATTATTGACCGTGCCTTAAAACACATATATCCCGATGATTTGCACAAAAGAGTAATTATTAAATCAATTACAACCGAAGCAATAGTCGGTCACATGTCATCAAGAAAAATTCATTCAATAGAAGCAGGAATAATTTTAATTGCAGACGGCTGCGATATGACAAAAGGTCGTGCAAGAATCCCGATGTCCATAAATACCGTTCCGAAAGTGGGCGATATTCACAAATATTCGGCAAATGCCATAAACAGAATTACAATTCAGACAGGAAACAGAAAACCAATTAAAATTGATGTTGAAATGTCGGGAGATGTCGGCTTTTTCCAGATAGAAGAAGTTTTGCTGGAAAAAATTAATGCAAGTCCCGCCAAAAAATTTGTAGAATTATACGCAGGGGTAGCAGGCGAAGAACGTAAGTGCTATCTGTAAGAAATTCGGTGAGAGTTTAAAATGAGTGATTATAAATACTATCTGGATAACGGAATATACGATGTTCAGGACGGAAATTTCAAACAGGCAATAGAAAAATTTGACAAATCTATTGAACTTAAAAATGACTTTGAAATAACGTATTTTTACCGTGCCGTCGCAAATCAGGCATTGAAGAATTATGATGAGGCTATGCTTGACTACACAAAATCAATCAAAATTAACCCCAAAATGACGGATGCCTATTACAATATGGCAGAAATTATCCTGACAAGAAAAGATATTATTAACCAAAATATTCCAAAAGCCATTGAATATCTTGAAAAAGCCCTTGAACTTGATGACAAATTCATTGATGCGCTTTTTGCAATGGCAGCCGCTTATAAAAAACTCGGAGATTACCACAAAGCGCTGGAATATCTTGAAAAACTACTTCAGATTGAACCGCAGGCAGTCAACGCAAAAGCATTGAAAAAGTTAATTTTACAAAAATATATTTTATAAAAACCTCAAGCAATTTCAGAAAATTTTTACCCTTTATATAAATATACAAAGGGTAGAAAGATGACATTAATAAGTTCTGCATACGCAAAATACTGGCAGCCTGCCGCAAAATCAGTCAAAGATTCAATATCTTCGGGTACTGTCGGCTATGTTTTGGAAAACGGTCATGTAAACTTCAAATCTCATCAAAAAGCAATGGAGGTTGCACGTCACAGAATTATAAAAGCTCTGCACTCTCCTGAACCCTATGAGCGGGGAGTAATTGTTAAAGGGTCACAAATAACAGCAGATGTAAAAGGTGAACACAACAGCGTAAGATTTCCTCAGGATGAAATGGAAGATGCACAATGTTTGCACGGACACATTCAGTCAACCCCAGTCAGTATAGAAGATTATTTTATTATGCTTCTGGGAAAAGCAAAGGAAATTATCGCCATTAACCCCAAAGGCGAGTATTCAAAACTTACAAGACTTGAAGCGCCGTCATGGACAAATAAAATTCCCGAAAAAATCGGTAATTTCCTGACTGATTTACAGACAAAATTAAGAATCAGCAAGGTCGAAAAAGAATTTAAGGGAATTACCAGAACCCTTGATAATGAAATTTCCCGAGAAACTTTTAAAATTACAAACGAAATCAGGAGAATTATAAGCAAGTCTACCCCTGAGGAAATTCAATATATTACAAAATGTATAAAAGATTTTCAGAAAAAAGGAATAATAACCACAAAAAATGTCCCCGAAGAAATGATTGAAGTAATGAAAAGGTGGAAAAAACTTGATGAATATGAAGTTGCCGCAAAAACCCCACTCGTAGATGAATTTTGGACAACTCACGACCCTGAGGTACTTGGGGTAAAATATTCCACAGATTACTCATTTTAATTTTCAAAATCTTTATAATAAATTAATCTCTAAATCCTTACAAATGTAGTATTATAAAAAGGTGAAAAATTTACAGAATAAGGATAGGAAGTTATGAACAGTTATTTAGAAAGGGTTTTAAGGGATACTGAGAAGAAGAACATACACGAACCCGAATTTTTACAGGCAGTAAAAGAAGTTTTAACTACGGTTGAACCGGTTGTTAATAAACACACTGAATACGAAGATATTGCCCTGTTGGAAAGAATGGTTGAACCGGAAAGAATAATATCTTTCAGAGTTCCCTGGGTAAACGATGCAGGACAGGTTATTGTAAACAGAGGTTTCAGAGTACAGTTTAACTCACTTATCGGACCATATAAAGGCGGTCTGAGATTTCACCCGAGCGTTAACCAAAGTATTATGAAATTTTTAGGTTTTGAACAGATATTTAAAAACGCATTAACAGGGTTGCCTATCGGCGGTGCTAAGGGCGGTTCGGATTTTGACCCGAAAGGAAAATCAGACAACGAAATCATGAGATTTTGCCAAAGTTTTATGACGGAATTATACCGTCATATCGGACAGGATGTTGACGTTCCAGCAGGCGATATAGGTGTCGGTGCAAGAGAAATCGGTTATCTGTTCGGTCAATACAAAAGAATAAGAAACGCTTATGAAGGCGGAGTATTAACGGGGAAAGCGGTTTATTACGGCGGTTCTCTTGCAAGAACGGAAGCAACAGGCTACGGTCTTATGTTCTTTATGAGAGAGATGCTTGCGGCACACAATAACAATTTGCAGGGTAAAACGGTTACAATTTCCGGTTCGGGTAATGTTGCTATTTATGCCTGCGAAAAAGCGACCGTTATGGGCGCAAAAGTCGTTGCAATGAGCGATTCAAACGGCTGTATTTATGACCCGAACGGTATAGACCTTGACCTTGTAAAACAAATCAAAGAAGTTGAAAGAGGAAGAATCAAGGAATATTTAAGAAAACATCCGGATGCAAAATACATGGAAAAAACAGGAGAAGATTCTCCCGTTTGGACAATAAAAACAGATATAGCACTTCCCTGTGCAACTCAAAACGAATTAACACTCAATTCGGCAAAACTTCTTGTTGAAAACGGTTGTATAGCGGTTGGAGAAGGTGCAAACATGCCTTGTACACAGGAAGCAACAGATTATCTGTTATCAAAAGGAGTGCTTGTTGCTCCGGCAAAAGCCGCTAATGCCGGCGGAGTTGCAACATCCGCTATTGAAATGTCACAGAATAGCATGAGATTTTACTATACATTTGAAGAAGTTGAATCTAAACTTGAACAAATTATGATAAACATCTTCAACTCCTGCAAAGAAGCCGCAGAACAGTACGGCTGTCCGAATAATTATGTTGCGGGCGCAAATATCGCAGCTTTCAGAAAACTTGCAAAATCAATGAAAGCACAGGGGGTTGTATAATTAAACCGTCACACTGAACTCGGATTGAGTTCTGACAGATAAACATAACAAGTCTAAGATGCCGATTTCAATTGAGATCGGCATCTTTTGTTATCTGATTTTATAACGTTCGGGATTTCAAACCCGAATGTACAACAGCCGTCCTTTTCGCTTCTTGCAAACACTCTGCCCCCGTGCTGCTCCACTATCTTTTTAACAACATATAATCCTAAACCCGTTCCGGTATGGTTAATTTGAGAAAATTTCGATTTCTTAAATTTATCAAATAATGTTACTAATTCACTATTCTGAATATATTTACCCATGTTTTTTACGCTAAATTCAATGCCGCTGCCGTCAGACACAAGCGTAATCTCTATTTTTGACCCGTTTTTTCCGTAGGTTATAGCATTTGACAACAGATTTAGTATAACTCGCCTTATCTGAAATTTATCGGCATAAATATAATCAACATCAGACTGGTTATGAATAATATAACATTGATGATTATTTTCGCATAAAGTCTTTGTTTCTTTGCACAATTCAAAAATAAGTTCTTTTATATCAAAATCCGACTTTACTAAGGGAACTTGACCGTAATCGTAACTGTATGACTCCATAATATTACCTATAAGATTTGACATATACCTGCACGATTCCTGAGTCAAACAGACCATCTGCTTTTGTTCGGTATTTAGATTTCCAAATACACCGTTTTTCAACATGTTAAGTGTGTTAAACTGTGCAAATGTCGGAGTTTTTAAGTCATGCACAAGAGCCAGCATAAAAGATTCCCTTTGATTTTCAACAGATTTCTTTTTCCTTAAATCTCTTATAAGAGAGGTATTCCGGCAATAAAGGTATATTGTCAGTATAGTTAAAATGAAAGTAAATGTAGTAAGAATTATACTCACAATTATAATTTTAAAAACTAAATACCGTTATAAAATTAGCCAACAGGACAATCTAAAAAGGAGCGACTTCTGTTGAAGTCGCTCCTTAATAAAAAAAACCAAGCAAATTGGGGTAAATTGCATGGTTTTATGGGGTAAATGAAAAGAGTTAAGTCTTTCAATATAGCAATCATTATGCCATGTAGGGCAAATGAATATATGCTGATTCGGTTTGATTTACTTTTCTTTTTGGGGTAACTAATGTATTATAAGCCTTAACAATGTTGTAGCCAAAAGCTTTGATAGGATTCGACTGAACCATATCAGCTTTTTTAGCTTCAAACATATCTTTTTCAAAGTTGATTTTAGAGTTTTGGTTTTTTTCCAAAGACATCAGACCTGCCTGAGTATCCGGTTCCTTTGTTTCACCAAATGAAATATATTTTTTATAATATGTAGTTATTTTTATCGGATTTATAGTTAACATAATTAACCTCCTTTGTTTTTGTTATTAAGTGTTTTTTTAACACTTCTTCTAACACTTTTTACTATAATCCATAACTTTTTATTTGTCAACCCCTATTGTGAACTTTTGTTAAGGGGGTTGCCGTTCAGTGTTTACAACAATTAGGGCATAAAGTGTACAAAATGCACTTATTCAACCCTTTTGTTGTGTTTAATTCTTTAGAATTAATCAGTTATATGGAGGAGAAAATTATATATAAATGTTGCTAAAAATACGAAGTTTCTTAACAAAAAGCATGCTCTGATTATAATCATTGGAAATGGAAAATTGATAATTGAAAATTTATACATCGTTGATGTTGGGATTCTGATTTTCGCACCTGTCCCAAAAGTAAAGGTATTATTCCGTAACCATTTTCTATTTTTAATTTGGCAAATTGCCTGTCTTCCTGCCTGCTATCCTCCTGTCTTCCCATACAATTACCCCTCTATTAATAAAATATAAAGATTGTAAATATTACACTTGCTTTTTTATGAAATTGGTAGTACAATGTATTTGTGATTTTTTTCACGAATAAATTTGTAATCTTATACTATAATAGATTTATAAAGGAGAAATAAAATGACAACAAAAAGCAGAAAAACCGTTGAAAAACTGGAAAAGACTTTAAACAAATCCTCACTGGTTGACAACGCAGAACAGTTAGAATTACTTATTGAAAGAGTAAAAAAAGCTCAAAAAGTATTTTCTACATACTCACAAGAACGAGTTGACAAGATTTTCAAAGCAGCAGCAACCGCTGCCGACAAAGCACGTATTCCGCTTGCTAAAATGGCTGTTGAAGAAACCGGTATGGGTGTTTTGGAAGACAAGATTATCAAAAATCACTTTGCATCAGAATACATTTACAACAAACACAAAAATGCTAAAACTTGCGGTATCATAAGTGAAGACAAAGCAAACGGAACAAAAATCGTTGCAGAACCTTTGGGAATTATTGCAGGTATTATTCCTACAACAAACCCGACATCAACCGCAATTTTTAAATCATTAATATCATTAAAAACAAGAAACGGTATAATATTCTCACCGCACCCCAGAGCTACAAAATCAACTATTGCAGCTGCTAAATTAGTTTTGGAAGCAGCAGTTAAAGCAGGTGCTCCGGAAGATATTATCGGCTGGATAGATATTCCGTCAGTTGAACTTTCAGGACAACTTATGCAGCACAAAGACATTGCCTGCATTTTAGCAACAGGCGGTCCGGGCATGGTTAAAGCCGCTTATTCATCAGGCAACCCCGCATTGGGTGTAGGTCCGGGTAACACTTCCGCTGTTATAGACGAAACAGCCGATATAAAAATGGCTGTATCATCAATTTTGATGTCAAAAACATTTGATAACGGTATGATTTGTGCATCAGAACAATCAGTTATCGTTGTTGAAGATGTTTATGAAGAAGTTAAAAAAGAATTTATTTTCAGAGGTGCATACTTAGTAAGCAAAGAAGAACAAAAGAAAATGATTGACTTGCCGTTCATTGACCCGAAAAGAGGAACGGCTCATCCTGCAATCGTAGGTCAGCCCGCACACAAAATTGCAGAATTATCGGGCTTCAGCATTCCGGAAACTTCAAAAATATTACTGGTTGAAAGACCTTCTGTTGATTGGGAAGACCCGTTCTCAAGAGAAAAATTATCCCCGATTTTGACAATGTACAAGGCTAAAAACTATGAGCAGGCTGCTGAATTGGCTTATGAATTAGTTTCAAAAGGAGGAGCAGGCCACACATCAGTTCTTTACACAGATGCAAGAACATCAGAAAGAATTGACCACTATGCAGAACTTATGCCGTCATGCAGAGTTATGATAAACTGCCCGTCATCACAGGGTGCTATCGGTGACTTGTACAACTTTAAACTTGAACCGTCATTATCACTCGGCTGCGGTTCTTGGGGCAAAAACGCAGTATCAGGAAACATCGGCGTAGAAAACTTATTAAATTACAAAACAGTTGCTGAAAGGAGAGAAAACATGTTGTGGTTTAAAGTTCCTCAGAAAATTTACTTTAAACGTGGAGCAATTGATTTGGCACTTCGTGAATTACAAGGTAAAAAACGTGCATTCATCGTAACAGACAGATTCCTGTTCAATTCGGGTGCAGTATATAATATAACAAACATTCTGGATGAAATCGGTATTGATTATCAAATATTCTTTGATGTTAAACCCGATCCGACATTATCAACAATTAATCAGGCTATGGATATCATCAGACCTTACGAACCCGACGTAATCATCTCGTTAGGCGGCGGTTCTCCGATGGATGCGGCTAAGATTATGTGGTTAATGTACGAACAGCCTGATACAGACTTCTCTGATATTTCGATGAGATTTATGGATATCAGAAAAAGAATTTGCAGAATCCCTGATTTGGGTAAAAAAGCAACAATGGTTGCAATTCCTACAACATCAGGTACCGGTTCTGAGGTTACTCCGTTTGCAATTATTACGGATGATGAAACCCATGTTAAATATGCAATTGCTGATTACGCACTTACACCTAATATGGCTATCATTGACCCGAACTTTGTTGACGGCATGCCAAAAGGTTTGACAGCTGCATCAGGTATTGACGCTTTGGTTCACTCAATTGAAGCTTATGTATCCTGTATGGCTACAAACTTCACAAATTCAAATGCTTTGGAAGCAACAAAACTTGTATTCAAGTATTTGGAAAAATCATGGGCAGAAGGTTCAAACAACCCGATTGCGAGAGAAAAAATGCACTATGCGGCAACAATTGCAGGTATGGCATTTGCTAACGCATTTTTAGGTTTGTGCCACTCAATGGCTCACAAACTGGGTGCTATGTTCCACGTACCACACGGGGTTGCTAACGCACTTCTTATCAGACAGGTAATCAAATACAACGCAGTTGATTGTCCGAAAAAACAGGCAACTTTCCCGCAGTACAAATATCCGAACGCAAAGGCTAAATATGGTCAGATTGCTGATGAATTAGGCTTGGGCGGAAAAACTGATGATGAAAAAGTTGATTTGCTGATTAAAGCAATTGATAAATTGATGAAATCTATCAGCCTGCCAAACTCTATCAAAGATTTTGGTGTAACGGAAGAAGAATTTAATGCTAAATTAGACGAAATGGTTGAATTGGCATTTGACGACCAATGCACGGGCGCTAACCCTGCATATCCGTTAATGTCTGATATTAAAGCAATTTATCAGGATGCATTTAACGGTATTGTAAGAGATTACTATCCGACAACAAAAACAACTGCAAAGACAACAGCAAAAAAATCTGCTAAATCTTCAAAATAATTGACTTAGCAATATAATAAAACGGCGGGCATTAAACATGCCCGCCGTTTTGTATCTCTTATGATTATCCTCTTGAAGATGCGGATACCGCATTAACTTTCTTTCTTTTCTTACGGGATAAAAGTTCTGTTTCTTTATTAAATCTTACAAGTTTCTTTTCAACTTTATCGTCTGTTTCCACGATGTTACCGGTATCTACGTTTGCGGATGCCGATGCTGCCATTACAGAAACATTCTCTGCCGTCTGCATCTGCATTTTCTGAACTTCCTGAGCCGCTTTTGTATGTCCTGATAAAGCACTCCTTGTCATGGATAAAAAGTTTTTACCAAGTTTTTCTGTTGAATCTATATCCGATTTATCACCTTTCATAACAGTATACAAAGCAAGTCCCGTTGAACCTGTTGCGGCAGCACCTAAACCGGTAGTTTTTTCAAGAGCCCCCGATGCCATAAGTGTTGAACCCGTAAGCATCATTGACAAACCTAATGCCATTTGTGCAAAGTTCACACCTGCACTTGATACAAGAGCATTTCCGCCAAGGAATATACCAAGACCGACAGCTTCATGTGCAACACCTGTTAATACAGTTCCTGCACCGACCGTTACCGTATCCTGCGATACGTCAAGCAATTCACCAACTTTCTTATTTAAGTCGCTCAAATCCGTTTTCAGACCTGCCTGTTCTCCCTGAACAACTTTTATTGACTTATTCAAACCGTCAATATTTGCTGCATATTTAGCCGCCGGCTCTGTTGAAGATGTTGCCAGTGCTTGTGCCTGAAGGGTTTTAACATTTTCCTGTGCAGCAAGTAATTCTTTTTCATTACCCTGTTCGGATGCTTCCTGAATTTTCAGATTCTCTGTTTCTATCTGTGAATTTACCTGAGCTGCTTTATTTACCTGTTGCTGTGCAGCCGCCTCGGCAAGTGCTTTATTCTTTTCAATATTTTTATTAATTTGGTTCATATTAAGCATTTTGCTCAGGAAAGAAGATTCTTTTAATTTTGCACTAACCTTTGATACCGTAACATCCTGAGATGCCATTATTGTTGTTGCCATTGCTTTTAATGAACCGGGAATACTGTATTCTTTTTCAACACTGTACGGTTCTCTTGATTTTTGCTGACCGTCATCACCTTTATCATCCGATTTGTTGTTTGCATCTTCCTGTTTTTCTTCATTATCAGCCTGTTCGGTTTTTGTTGAAGCTGTTGATGCAGCAACCATTTGAGTTGAACCGTTATCACGAACAACAACCGTTGAAGATTCATCTTCGGAATTTTCGTTTTCTGATGTTTCTTCATCCTGAGTTTCGTCCGTTTCTTCATCAATACCCGCAAGATAAGAATTTTCATCGGTACCTGTTGCTCTTGTAACAATGGAATTGTCGTCATCTTCCTCATCTGCCCAAACATCATCTGCTGCATTATCATTTACGGATAACATTTCCGTATTTGCTGCCGCACCTGTTGCAGCAGAAGCAATTACAGGAGTATCATTTAACTGATTTTCCTGCGGAATTTCAGG
>CAMHMW010000045.1 GCA_946186335.1 uncultured Candidatus Melainabacteria bacterium | reverse complement strand
TAATAAATTAGATGGGATTCAGTTTGAATCGAAAACAGGCTGGAGAGAAAAATATGCAAAGCAACCGACAAAGATACAAACATGCTTTTATATACCGAGCATCTTATACTTAAAGACCCTGAAGGGAAACCTGTTCCCGAAAACATTTTAAAATATGTAAAATATGATACTCAGGGTAATAAAATTGAAGAATATATATATTCATTAGGCAAACACATTTTCTATGATGAAAAAGGTGAAGTAACTGAATTATGCCAGATTAACCCAAATAAATTCAGATATTTTAATAAGAAATTACCTGACTTATATATAGATATGGACATGGAAAGAGATACCGGCGACAGAGTAACCGAAGAAATCTACAAGGACAGAAACCAAAAAGTTATGAGAAGATATGTAGCCGAATATGAACATGGAAATATCAAAAACATCCACGTATTTGACATGTTCAACAAAATGGACTGGTTCATTGAACCCATCGGATTAGGCTCGGTTGCAGAACCGGAATTACAAATAAGACACTAATACATTTAAGTTTTACAAAAACCTCTGCTTTTTGCAGGGGTTTTTTGTCGGGTTAAAACCCGACATATTAATATAAACTATCAGAGAGGGTACTAATTGTACAAATTAAACCACGGTTGGTAACATATATTTACCCCTCGCGGAAGTAATTGATAAGACCCTCGTGGAGTTTCTCATTTTTACAAAGTTTTTTAAGTTTTGAAATAGCACGATTTTCAATCTGGCGGATACGTTCACGGGAAACTCCGTACTGAGTGCCGATTTCGTCCAATGTTTTGCGCATACCGTTATTATCAAGTCCGTAACGCAGGATAAGGACATCTCTTTCTTTTTGACTTAACTGGTTTAAAATTTGTCTGATATCTTCTAAAAGATTATCCTGAGTAACTCTGCCATCCGGACTTATGGTAGTGTCATCAACTATAAAATCCGCAATTTTTGATGCATCTTCATCCGATGTTGCAGGAGTATCCATACTGACAGTCGACTGAGCCGATTTAATAATCGATGTTAATTTCGGAACAGAAAGCCCCAAACGGTAGGCAATTTCCTGTTTTGAGGGAGAATGTCCGAGTTCTGCCGTCAAATCTATTGTTGCACGTCTGATTTTTCCGATAGAATCAATCATGTGAATAGGAAGTCGGATAATTCTTGCCTTATCAGCTATTGCACGTGTAATGGACTGCTGAATCCACCATGTTGCATAAGTTGAAAATTTGTAACCTTTTTTATAATCAAATCTGCCGACAGCCTTAATAAGCCCGACATTTCCCTCCTGAATCAGGTCAAGAAAAGATAAGCCGCGTCCTATATATTTTTTTGCAATACTGACAACAAGACGCAAATTTGCGTTAACGAGCAAGTCTTTGGCAAATTCATCACGGTTTTCCTGAACTTTTCTTGCAAGGTCTATTTCTTCCTCGTGAGAAAGAAGCGGTATTTTTCCTATTTGACGTAAATATATTTTAACGCTGTCATCAGAATTGACCGACATCAGACTTTCCTGAATTTTCGGATCTTCAACGGATTTTAAAACATCCTCGCCGTCCTCCTCGTCAGATGCCGATTCCATTTCCTGCAACTTTTTAAAATCAACATCTTCATCAGAAATATCATCTGTTAATATACCAAATTTCTCAAATTCTTTTTTCACATTATGCTCCGTTCTGAAATCATCATACTACGAGATATAAATTTTGTACTCATACAGTTGGGTGGTTTGTCAATAATACCATTACTTTAACTTCTGTCTGAGAGCCTCAAAAATTATTGCAGACAGGGCATTTGAAACATTAAGAGAATTAAAGTTGTTCTGCATCGGAATTTTCACCACAAAATCGGATGCTTTCAAAAGTGATTTTGAAACTCCGGCATGCTCTGCTCCCATAACAAGCGCAAAGTTCATGTCGTCATATTTCACATCATAATAATTATCACTTGCGGATGCATCAGCAGAAACTATCCACCAGTTATTATCTTTGAGGGTTTGCACCGCATTTATCAGACTGTTTACCTTAATTATCGGAATATGATTAATAGCACCGGCACTCGTTTTTTCAACAACAGAATTGACCTGAACATTACGGCGTGACGGAATAATTATCCCGTCAACCCCTGCACATACACAAGTTCTTATTATTGCACCCAGATTATGAGAATCCTCAACTCCGTCTAATATCACAAGTGAACGGAATTTATCCGTTGAATTTTCAATAAAATCTTCAAGTTCCATATATTTTATCGGAGAAATCTGAGCAATAATTCCCTGATGATTATATTCGGCATAAGGCTGAAACTTCTCTTTCCCGACAAACTGAAAAACAATACCTTTTTCCTGTGCCAGTTCTTTAATTTTTGCGATTTTGACATCAGTATGAATATTTTTTGAAATAAGAATTTTGTTTATTTCGCGTTTGCCGGCGATTAGCGCCTCCATGACGGAATTTTTACCGAATATTATATCGTTTTCCATAACTATTTTGATGCCTCCAACATTCTGTCAATACATGTTACAGCCTTTTTTGCAATTTCATCATCAACATGTATTTCATTTGTTTCGTTTTCCAAAACATTTAATATATCTTCAAGTGATGTCATTTTCATGTTCGGGCAAACAATATTATCTTTAACCGGATAAAATTCTTTATCGGGATAATCACGTTTTAATCTGTCAACCACACCCTGCTCTGTTGCAATTATAAAGGATTTATTATCACTTTTTGCAACATAATTCATAATTCCCGTTGTACTGCCGACATAATCCGCCATATCAGAAACCGCCATGTGACATTCCGGATGCGCCAAAACCAACGCTTTCGGATGTTCTTTCCTTGCATTTTCAATATCCTTTGGTCTTATCTGTAAATGAGTCGGACAAAATCCGGGATATGTAATAATTTCAATATTTCCAAGTTGTTTTTCAACCCATTTTCCAAGATATGTATCGGGTACAAACAATATCTTTTCGGCATTAAGACTTTTTACAACCCTTACGGCATTTGAACTTGTTACGCACAAGTCACAAACAGATTTAACCTCTGCGGTTGAATTAACATAACAAACAAGCGGCAAGTCGGGATTTTGGGACTTAAACTCCAGCAATCTTTCATAATCTATCATGTCAGCCATGCGGCATCCGGCTTTTATCTGGGGCAAAAGAACTTTCTTATCCGGAGATAATATCTTTGCTGTTTGTGCCATAAAATATACACCCGCAAAAACTATAATATCAGCATCGGTATCTGCCGCCACTTGACTCAAATGTAAAGAATCCCCGACATAATCAGCAACCAAATCAACTTCAACCGGCTGATAACAATGTGCAAGTATAACAGCATTTTTCTCCTTCTTTAATTTGTTTATTTTTTCGACTAATTCTCTCATTAAATAATATTATCCTCCGTTTGGTGTAAATTTATGTTAAGATTTTTTCATTTCTAAAATATATTGTATAATAAAAATACGATTATAGTAAGAAGAGTAAAAAGGTTAATTATGGCAAATTTATTTGGAATGGGCGGAGGAAAAGAGGTATACCTTACAGTATCACCTGCTTGCGGTCTTGAGTTAATTGAACTTGAAAAAAACGGTAATATTAAGTCTTATGCGCAGACGCCACTGGATTATAACGAAGCGCAAAGAGAAATAGCAAATTATGATGACTTCAGAAAAGCGGTTGAAGAAGTATTTGCGGCACGTAACATTAATCCCGCACAAACGAATGTTCATTTGAGTATTCCGACAGTATGGTTCGGAGGTAAAGAAGGTTTACCTTTACTTCTGGATGAAAATGCTATCGGCAATATTGTACTTGGCGAACTGGAACAAACATATATTTTTAAACGTAAAGATCCGCTTCCATTCTGGTTTGATAATTTAGTTTCAAAAAACTCGGATTCAAGAAGCATTTTCTATACAGCCGTTCAGTCAGAAGCAATTGAAACCATAAAAGATATTCTTGCACAAATGGGAGCAACACTTGCAAGTGTTGAATGCTCTTTGTTTGCAACTCTTAAAGGTTTATACCTGACGGGAATTGCCAGAGAACAAATGGCAACAGAAACTTCATGGAGTTTGATGATTATTAACAACAGCGGTTTCCAAATTCTTGACATGCAGGGTAACAGAATCCTCGGGTACTACGAAGAACCGTTACCGCTGAAATCCTATGAAGGGGAAGAAATTTATACCGCAATTGAAAATGCTGCTCAGATTGCATTTATGAGTACTGCATCAAATTCACTTGTTGTAGTTTCCGAAACGGATTTGGTTTCCGCACAGATGTTATCCGAAAAATTACAATTTAGCGGACAAACAATTTACGTTGAAGATAACAAATTCAGAATGGAACCTTTAATGGAATTGCCGTTGAATATACTTGCGGAAGACCAGATAAAAGTTTCATTACATGCAATAGGTCATCAGTGTCTTGCATCAGGTATTCTTCCTGTTGATGTTAATTTCATTGGCGGGAAAGGAGCAACCTCTGCTCAGGCGGCATTCATTGACACACCTTTCGGTAAAATAACACCGTTAAAAGCAACAATAATCGTGATTGTTATTGCTGCACTTATACTTGGTCCTCTGTTACTTGCAAACTACTTCTTCGGTAGTCAGGCAGCCTCACTAACTGAACAGGCTAACGAATTAGATGCAAAAATTACTCAACTTGATGAACAAATAGGTGCCGCTACCGGTACCGGTGACACTGCATTCAGTGCATCAGATGAAATCGAGCGTGTTCTTAAAAATAACAGAACGAAAATTATGGCATACGCTGCACTTGGCGAATCAATACCGAAAGATATTTATTTAACATATTTTATAACGGGCGAAGACAGTAAAATTAATATAAAAGGCTGTGCAGGTTCGGTTGAAGATGTTTACGTATTCTTTAAAAACCTGAAAGATTCTCTTGTTGACACTAATTTGAGAATCAGCAAACTTGATATGAGAGCAGGTTCTTTGGATACAATCGTTAACAGTACGGCATCAACTCTTGACAATGCACCGTACGTATTTGAGATAACAAATATGTCAGATGAAGAATTAAAATCGTTCAAGGACAGTTTGCTGAATAAGAAAAAAGATGAAAACAACAATAACGAAAACGTTGAAGGTCAACCACATGAAAACGCACAATAATAAAAGTTAAAGGATAAGTAAATGGATAACGATAAATTAAAACAATTTTTAATACCGATTCTGCTGATATTTTTTACAATAGTAGGACTTATAGTTCTGTTACCGAAAACTATTGAACAATTACAGGCTTATGCCGGTGCAAAAGCGGATGTAGCAACAAAGACAGCAACATACGAAGAAAGACGTGCTACGTTTGACCAAATTGAAAGACAAAAGGCGGAGGACTCAGCACAGGATCAGGCAAATCAAGCCAACGGCAAACCTTTTTATAAACCGGTTGTAGCAGGGATGGATGCAGATGCCGCAATTGCAGGCGAATTTGCTGAAATTTTGGAGCTGGTAAGAGCTAACAAAATCAAAGTTCGTTCAATGGAAAACAATACAAAACCGACGGGTGACCATTTCTATGATAACGCAGGCGATACCTATAACGTTGCAAGATTAGATTTGGAAATGATTGCAAACTATGTAAATTATGACAATTTCTTAAAAGAACTTTATAAACACGAACATTTCCTTGATATTGAATCAGTTGAAATTGTTCCTTATAAAAAGAATAAGAAAATTCTTCTTATTAACTTAAAACTCAAATTATATGCAAAAAAATAATATACAAAATTCATAAAAAGACCCTCTGATAAAAGAGGGTCTTTTTTATTGAAAATTTAAACCAAATAACGGTTTTGAAGATTTTGCACAAGTATTGCAAAAAGGTGTTTCAAGAAAACATCTTTTTTTATAATCAGCAAACGAGCTTCCGCATCGTCCCCTGTAATCATCCGCCAGAAACGGGCAGGTAAACACTCCGTTTGCTGTCAATATTCTGCCGTTTTCACAATCAAAATTTCCTGACAGGTCAATCTCGTTATCCTCTAATGGAGTATTCTTATCATAGTATGGATTTATCTGAATGTCAGTTTTTGAAGAATTAATATCATAACGTACAAATGCAGAACGAAATCCATCAACAATTTCTGTTTCAGGCAGACTATAACTGTTTGTAACCGTTATAAAAGTATTAAAATCGTATTTAACCAGATGTTTTATTGCAAAAATACCATGCCTGTATGCTCCTCTATATCTGGCATCATCATTTTTAACTTCATCATAATGATCTATACTTATTTTGAAAATAATTGAATTTACCGATTCATCCTCCACTTTTTTAAGAAATCTGGCTTTCTTCTCGTTTATAAAAGAACCATTAGTGCAGATACAAACATTTGTCCTTTTTAAACAAAGACGCAGTATTGCATTAAAATCCGGATGGGTCATCGGTTCAGCCCCTGTCAGATAAATACATTTTATATTATCTAAACCTGTATCATTTAAGGCTTGCTTTATTGTATCAACGGGGATATAATCAACATCCTTTTTGTACATGGGAAAATCAATATAACAATGTTTACACCTCTGATTACAACTTTTTGCACTCATTTCAATAAATAAATTGTCCAATTTTATTAAATCCACAACTTTTGAAAGATAAATACCGTTTGTCATAAAATAAACTCCTTTACAAAATTATTTTTAAACTTTCAAAATCTATATTAAATTCCCCAATCGTATAAATATCGGATTATTTTCATGATAAAATTCATTTATGGTAAAGATTTTAGATTGTACGACACGTGACGGCGGACATCTCACAAACTGGGTTTATGAAAAACAATTTGTTGTTGATTTAATAAAAGAATTAAATCAAAACGGGGTTTCATATTATGAAATCGGCTACCGGAACCGTTTGGAAAAAGACAATAAGGGAAAATTTTATTACTGTACCCCTGAAATATTAAAAGAATTCCATGATATCAGAGGAAACCTGAAAATCGGAATTATGACCGATGCCACAAGATATTGTGCCGAAGATTTTGCGGGTGCAGATAAAGACTTCGCAGATTTTGTAAGAATTGCCTGCCATCCTGATAAAATATCTCAAACACTTGATATTGCAAAAGATTTGCACAATAAAAAATATAAAGTATTTGTTCAGTTAATGGATATTTCAAATATAGAACTTGAAGGTTATCTGACTTTAATGAACTTTAAGAACAAAGAGATATTTGAAAGTGTTTATCTGGCTGACAGTTACGGCTTATTAAAACCTGATGAAATAAAGCCCTATTTTGACAAACTCAGAACACTCGGTTACGAAAAAATAAGTTTCCACGCACACAATACTAACGGAAATGCCCTGATTAACACTCTTTCGGCAATCGATTCGGGTGCATATTCCGTTGACACAACCAAAAACGGTCTGGGGCGTTCCGGCGGAAATCTGCCCTTGTCTGAATTATTACTTAATGTATAATATTTATATACTATGTAAAAAATTAGTAATAATATTTAAGTTTACCCATATTAATGCTAGAATTTGGATGTCTGAGGGATATGGAATTGAAACGAAGAATTTTAACGCAATTTTTGAATAAGTTATCAGAGTTTCCAAGTTGGGTAAAGGCATCCGTTTACGGCAAATTATCCGAAGAAATCAGCAACAATGAACCCCTCTCATATATTTTTGCATCTTACAAACCCGTTTTAACATATAAAGGAAAATGCGAACTTGATTATAAAAAACTTGGATTTGACACAAATATTTATAACATCTTGGATGCAGTTAACAACAATTACAGTATAGGAGAAATTACGCTCAGCACATATTTTTCTCTGGAAGAAATTGCGGGATATTTTTTATTTTGTACAGAAGAAGGTTTTTTTGAAATTCCAAAGGATACAAGAGTTATGAATATTGCCGGATTTATTGCCGGAAAATACAGAACGGGTGAATATTTCTTGAATAACGGAAACATCTCGGAAACCCAACTTGAAACCGCTTTACAAAATTACCAAACCTCCGTTGAAACAGACAAAAAATTCGGACAGATTTTGATTGATAACGGATTTATCACAAAAAATCAACTTGATTCTGTTTTATATTCAAAAAATGAAGCAAAAAAACGCTTTATTCTTGATTATAACGAAATCCCGAATTTCAAACAGGAATACAACAATAAATACAGAGAAGAAATCCTGAATCTTGAACACGAAAACAAAATATTAAAAACGAAATTAAATCAACTTTTAACAATGGTGAAAAACGATGATTAACAAAAATACCGAACCGGCAAAATTAGTAGTTTACAACAGGGATGGGCTTATAGAAAGAGAACATTTCGGATATGTACTGCACAGAGGACAAATTCAGGGGGTTGAAAAAATCGGAGATGACAAGAATTATCCGTTCTTTATCCGTTCATGTGCAAAACCTTTGCAAGCATCATTGATAATAGATTGCGGACTTGATAAAGAATACAATATGACAGATGAAGAAATTGCAATATGTTGTGCATCTCATGCAGGTGAAAAAGTGCATACCGACATTATAAAAGGTTTACTCGAAAAATTTGAAATTTCAGAAAACAGGTTAAAATGCGGAATTCATCCTCCCATCTCAAAAACCGCACAGGATGAGTTGTTAATCATCGTTTTACACAACAATTGTTCGGGCAAACATACAATGATGCTCGGTTTGTGTAAATTAAACGACTGGGATATGGATAATTACGACAACATTAATCATCCTTTACAGCATGCAATAAAAAGTAAAATATATGAGTTATGCAAAATAAATACTGATTACCCCATAACAAAAGACGGCTGCGGTGTTCCGATACATTCAATGCCGCTTGATAACCTTTTAAAAGGGTATTTAAACGTATTTTGCAACCCGAAATACGAACGGATTAAAAACGCATTCTTAAATCACCCGTACATTATCGGGGGCGAAAACAGAACAGATACAAAGATTATTGAACAAACATCAAATATTGTTGCAAAAGTAGGAGCATGCGGACTTTGTGTGGTTGTAAATACAGAACTTGAAGAAGCTTTTGTCGTAAAAATATGCGATGCCGATATGACCGCAAGAGAAATCGTGACAATTGATATTATAAATAATCTTCACTGGGGCAATATAGAAATATCTCACGACATTGAAACCCATCACCACGATGTTATAGGAAAAATTGAAACCCTGTTGTAATACAGACTACCCAAAAATATACGGCAGAGAGTTTTGTTGGGCTGAAAGCCCAACTTACATATTTTTGTATTAACGACTTCCGCCCCTATGGGGGAGAATTAAGGAGGGGGCTTATCTTTCATTATTTATTCAGATATTCTTCAAACTTTTTGATATTAACCTTATAGCCGCAGCCCTCATGAAGTTTTGCGGGATAACCTATCCTTTTGGCAGGGTAATTCTTACACATCCTCAGACGATGTTTGTAATCTGAACACAATCCGTCAGGTGTAACAAGTTTACAGGCAAAAATTAAATTTCCTTCTTCATCTTTTCCTTTTATATAAAATCTTTTATATTTCGGGTAAATCATTTGCATAATTTTAAATTCTTTTTCGGTATAAGTATCTTTACTGTACATATAATTGCAGCATTTTCCGCATTTTTTACACTCCCCCGTAATTTCATAAGAAATCTTCTCGGGTACAAACTCCGACAGAAACTCGTAAAATATTGCCTTTAAAATATCAAACATAACAAAAATTTAATACAAAAAGGGGGAAATTTAAAGGGAGATAAATTTAGGTAACTATATACAATGTTACACTAAATAGATTAAAAGTACCGTCATTCTGAGCGAAGCGAAGAATCTATTATTATAAAACAGATTCTTCGGGCTAAAGCCCTCTGAATGACGAGGTTTTTAGTAGATTTAGTGCTAAATAGTTACATAATTAGATAAATTTATATTGTCAGTTTTGGAAAATTTCATGTATAATTGAGTTATGAAAAAATTTGACAACATCCGATTGTTTGCTTGGGCTGAATTTGTTATTTGGCTCATTATTGTTGCCGCAATTGTTTTGGGAATAAGATACCATAACTACCACAAGCAAAAAGATTTCAAGAACTATCAGATATTTATTCAGGATGCTGACGGTTTAATTATCGGTTCACCCGTAAGATTTTTGGGAGTACAGGTGGGTCATGTCAAAAAAATTCAGATTTTACCCTCAGAAGTTTATATAAAATTTATTATTACCGAAAAAGATTTGGTTTTGCCCTCAGGAGTGACGGCAACTATTGAAGCTTCGGGTCTTGGCGGTTCAAAAGCGCTGGAAATATATCCACCCGACAAAGACAATCCCTCAAACAAAATTATTAATGTAAAAGATCCCACACGATTAAGTAAAGTTATGGGAATTTTTGACGGTTTATTTAAAGAACTTGATGCCATTATTGTAACAACCTCAAATGCGGCAAGACAATTTGACAAAAAAATAATTAAAAACAATGTCACACCTGTTGAAGCAAACAAACAACTTGACAGTTTAAACAAATCTCTTGATGATATTCAAAACAGCAAAAATAAATTTATGAAGAATTTTGAAAAGAATAAAGGGGAGTAATTATGAATTTAAACAAAGTCAGAGTAATTGACAATCCTGTTGTACTTGATAGTTTATGCACAATGAGAGATAAAAATACCGACAGTCAAGGAGTAAGAATTGCAACACGAAAAATTACACGCTGTCTTTTATATGAAGCCGCAAAAAATCTTCCGCTTGTAATGAAAGAAATTACAACCCCTCTTACAACTTTTCAGGCTAAAACTATTGATTCTGATATAAATTTAATAATTTCACCCATTTTAAGAGCAGGCTTAATTTTTACTGATGAAGCCATTGATATATTGCCGCAGGCAACAATCCGCCATATCGGAATGTATCGTGACGAAAAAACCTTGCAGCCTGTCTGGTATTACAACAAAGTCCCTATGGAGGCGCCTAATCCGAAAGATTTTTACATATACATAACCGATCCGATGCTTGCAACGGGTAATTCTATGCTTGCGGCAATAGATTTATATGCAAATAAAGGTATTCCGATAAAAAATATAAAATGTATCTGTATAATTGCGGCTCCGCAGGGTATTGAAAATATCCAAAAACATTACCCGGATATTGAAATTATCACGGCTGCAATTGATGAAAAATTGAATGAAAAGGGCTATATCGTTCCCGGTATGGGTGATGCCGGCGACAGAATTTTCAATACTTAAACTACCCCCGCTGAACGGATAAAACCATTTCATTCGGAATATAAAAATCTTTTATTCCGTAATTCGCATTTACGAAAAGAAATTCCATATTTTCACCGCTTTTAATATCAAGCAAATCAAACGGTATTTTTATATCCAGAACCTCATCATAGACTGTTTCAATAGATTTTGAATGCTCTAAAACCCACATATCACCGGGAATTGCTGTGATTATACGCAA
>CAMHMW010000044.1 GCA_946186335.1 uncultured Candidatus Melainabacteria bacterium | reverse complement strand
CTGTTTTGTGAAGTAATGTTAACACCCTACCTGTTATCAATTTTTTAAGGAAATGAAGATTACCAAAAACGACAGATGTATTTTATACGTTAAGGCGATTATTTTGTTTTCTGCGGATATTAAAATCTCAATATACAGACTTTGTGGAGTAAAAATATGTTTAACTGTAACAGATGTAATCGATTGGAAATGAAAAATGTTAATCAAAATCTTTTGCCGTGGCTGGAAGATATTATCGAAGAAAATAACAGCCAAATAGAAAGAAAAGAATGGAAAAGTAAATATAACAGTTATGTTGTTTATGACTATGAACCGTTTTGTACGGAGGGCTTTGAAATAAATCTGGTAATTTCGGCAAGGGAAAATGCTTTTCTTGATTTTATCAAATATTTATATGATGAAAAAGTCAGTACCATAGAATATCTGAATAATTGCATAATGATGTAAAAAGGGCGGACATGATTTTCATATCCGCCCTTTTTTGTTATCAGAATAAATTTATACTTCTTCCGATACAGGTTCTGCCTGTTTTTGGAAACATTCTTTGCAAAATACTTCTCTGCCCGGAACAGGTTTAAACGGGACTTGTGTTTGAGCACCGCATTTTGAGCATACCGCATCATACATTTTTCTTTTTCTTCTGTTGTTTTTTCTGCGGGCTAATCTGCATTCCGGACATCTTTTTGGTTTGTTTACCAAACCTTTTTCCGCATAAAATTCCTGTTCTCCTGCTGTGAAGGTAAATTCTTTTCCGCAATCTTCACAGACTAATTGTTCGTCTTCGTACATTTGTTTTTCTCCTGATTGTGTACTTTCGGTTCTAAAAGAAACCATCATTGTTTAATATCCTTTATTATATACTTTTTTCAGAATTTTGCAAGGGTTTCAATACAAAAGTTAACAGCGGGAGTTATAAATTAAGAAGTTTTTTTACCTGAGTGTCGGCATCTTTGAGTTCCTGCGCCCCTTTGGGAGTCGAATTTAGTTTTGTTAAGAAATCCTCAATGTTTATTTTTACCAGTTTTGAATGCCTTTCGGTTTCGTATTTATATGCAAGGATGTATCTTATGAGTTTTTTTGCGTTAACCGGTTCGGTTGTATGCCATTTGTCGTATATTTCTGTGAGCCTGTCAACCTGTGCCTGCATATTTTCTTTTACTTTAAATCTGCGGTATTTTTTTATAAATTCATCAGGTGCCATATTACCTTTGAGTTGATTAACGTAGTGTGAAGTTAAAACGGTGAGCATAAACGGTTCTTTTCCGCGTGCTTCTGTTTTGTAGCGTTCCTGCGGCCAGAAATGTTCGTTTGAACCAACGGTTTTTCCCAGTATATCAAGTGAAATTTGCTGATGCTTCTGAAAACATCTGTCGTTTCTTCCTCTCCCGTTCATCATAATATATGCATCCGTTGAATTTTCTTCTGTCGGGATATTCTGAATAATTTTTCTGAGTTTATTTTCAAGTTTTTTGTCGGAACAGTTTGTTTTTTGAGTATTCTCATAAGCGAAGCGGGTTCTAATATCATTCCGTTTGCCTGAGGTTCTGTTATAAGTTTAATATAATTTAGTATGCCGGCTCTTAAATGTTCATAATCTTTTTGCGGTAAGGCGCGGGATTCAATTAAAAGTCTGTTCAGCGATTTAAGTTGTTTTTTCCTTAAATTGGTTTCAGCATTGTGTTTTTTGCTCTTGAAAATTCTGTATATATTTTTTTTATTTGTTGTTTTTTGCTCCTGGTCTATTATTTTGAGAATATTTCGTTCAAATCCGTATAAGTAATCTTCAAAACCCTTCAGGTATTCAATCTCAATATTTATAGGATGAATAAGACTGCCGAGTTTTTGAAGGGTGTTGTAATCTTCTTTCGGGATAAGTTTTACTCCCGTATAAGCACACTGTATGCCCTCCTGCATAAGTTTTTTAAAGAAGACCGGCGGAAATATGTTTTCATAACCCGCACCGAAACTTATAACATTTGTTTTTACAAAACTGTCGCAGGGTAATGCCTTTCCCGTATTGTTTTGTGTGGTTTGCTTGTTATATTTATAATTGCTATTTATATTAAAATTTCTTATCGCTGAAATTATCATGTATTATCTAAAACCCCTAAAAATAAAATTTGACATCTCTGATTTTAATTTTGATTTCTGAGATGTTCAATTCCCTTTTTTGTGTACTCTCTCAACTGAATATTCGCCAGTTGCATTTTGTATAAATTCATATTTCCTATGTCCTGACATTCTGTCAGTAAATCTTTGTATTCTTGGTTAGTCAGCCCGAGTTGCTCTGGAGAATAATCTTTTATCTCGGGCATAATATCTGTTTCAAGTTTTGGAAGGTTGTCAAAATTTTGTCCGTCTAACGGCATATCATAAATCAGCCTTGCGGTATTAATATCTTTTTCCGTTAATTTATTATTGTAGTGCGGACGAAGATTTGCATACATATTATCAAGCGGAAACGGACTGTGACCTCTCAGTCCTATTGCGTGACCGATTTCGTGCAGGGCGTCTTGGTAGAACATGTGAGAATAAATAAGTCCCAAGGCAATATCAATTTCCAAATATTCTCCGTTTGGTGCAACTTTTGTATATTGGCAAAGTCCTATTGTCCCGTCACAGTTGTTGCGCTGATATTCTACCCTGATATCCGCATCTTTGACACCTTTTACATATTCAAACCTGATTTTTCCGCAAAGAGCGTTTTCCCAGTCGGAGAATGCGGTTTTTGTTTTTGTTATAATTTCTTCTTTTTTATAAACCCCGATGGTATTTTCATACAGATAAACTTTTACAACGGGTTTATTCCACCTGTTAGGATGTCCGTCAACAAGAACGTGTTTCAGATATTCTTTTGGTAATTCCGACAAAATCTGCTCCCTTAAATCTTAGCCCATTGGCGGAGGCTGGATATATAACGGTTTTAATTCCTGCCACTTGCATTCTTTTGATTTAAGTTTCTCGTACGCAAGTTTTGCCAATATATCCCCAAGTGCGTATTCTTCATCCTGATAAGAAATTCCGCCCAATCTTTCTTTTAATTTATTATCCGTTATAACGTAATATTTATTTTTATTTATAATATTTTCAATTTCCTCTAACTGAACCGCTCCCTGAATTTTTTCGTCTGCATATAGATAACCGCAGTTTTTTCTGGCATCAAGAGCGACAAGCGGCAGGGTATTTGCAGGTGCAAGTTGCGCAAGAATTTCAAGTGATGAAACTCCGGCAGCGGGAATATCAAGTTGCTGCGCTATCATTCTTGCAACGGTTGTGCAGGCTCTTATCCCCGTGAAACTCCCCGGCCCGACATTTGTTCCGATTGCTTCAATGTCTTTCGGTGTCAAATTGTTTGATTTTAAAATTTCTTTTATTGTAGAAATCAGAAAAGCCGAATGATATTTGTTATCTTTATTTGTCACAATTTCAGATTTGATAATTTTATCATCATCAGCAAGAGTGACATACATTTTGTCTAAACAGGTATCAAAAACAAGTAATTTCACTATTTTAAACCCTCAACAATTCTTTTTGCGTCCTGTCCGAAAGCCTCAAACGAATATTTGCGCCAATCGTTATCATCATAAGTGACATTGATTTTTATATGGTTAAACGGAATTTCGTTTTGGGAAAACTCTGCCCATTCAACAAAGGTAATCTGTCTGCCTTCGGAATACTCACGAAGTTCATCAACTATTGTTTTAACACCTTCGTTTTCAAGTCTGTATAAATCAAAATGATAAACCGGAATGTTTGCGCTGTGGTATTCGTTTAAGATTACAAAACTCGGGCTTGTAACCTTTTCTTTCACTCCCAACGCTCCCGCAACAAGTTTTACAAATGCTGTTTTTCCTGCACCGATTTCTCCGTACAGATTGACAAAACAACCGTTATCTTTTGTCAGTTCGGCAAACTTTTGTGCTAATTTTTTTGTATCATCCAAATTTTTACAAGTTACTTCGTATTTACACATTTTTAACAACAACCTTGTTTCGACCCGTGTTCTTTGCTTCATATAACGCCTTATCGGCTTTTTTTAAAAGATCCTCGTCACTGTCGTTTTCCTGCATTTCATAGATGCCTAAACTTATTGTAACCCCGATTTCTTTAACATCCGCATCAGGGTTTACTTTTGAAATGTCAATAACTTTACTTTCAACTGTTTTTCTCAGACGTTCGGCAACCATCTGTGCCTCATCAAGTCTTGTGAACGGTAACAGAATTGAAAATTCCTCACCGCCGTAGCGACCTGCAATATCATATTCACGAAGTTGTCCCCTTATTGCTTTTGCAATTGTTTTGAGAACCAAATCTCCGACAGCGTGTCCGTAGGTATCATTAACCCTTTTGAAAAGGTCAATATCCGTCATAATGCCGCACAAAGGCGCCCCCTGACGCTGTGCGTTTGAAACCTCCTGCTTAATACGTTCTTCAAGCTGACGGCGGTTATAAAAACCTGTTAAAGCATCAAGTGTTGCGTGTTTCAGAATTTCCGCATAAACATTTGCCCTGTTTATTGTGGTTGCAATTTGTGCCGATAATTGGGTCAGGTAATCTTCATCCTTTTCTGTTATCGGGTCTTCCGTACTTTTTGCGACAAGAACACCGACCTCTTTTCCTTCGCTTCTTAAAGGAAGTGCCAGAAGCCTTTTATCATCCGTAAATATTTTTTCTTCAAACTGATCAATTATTCCGAGAATATTTGTATCACGGCAGGCAACAGGCCACGCAAGGTAATTTGTACCTTTTACTTCGTCTTTTAAGAAGATATAGAGCAGATAATCTTCAAAGAACTTATCTATCATTTCACCGATAATAGGAATTACATAGGACAATTCGTATTGGGTTTCAATGATTTTTGCAATATATTTCATTGTTTCGTGGAAGTTGATATTCTTCTGCATTTTCTCTGTGAGCAGAATATTCTGAAGTTTAAGCGAAATGAACGGTGCAGCCAGTTGAAGAAAGTTTTTCAATTCTTCGCTGTCGTTTGAAAAACACAAATAGCCGATACTTTTCTTGTGTTTGAAAAGCGGGTATTTTACGTGGTCATTTTCAATGTTTTCTTTATTTTCGTGTTTTTTGCCGTTAATTTCAATATAAAAACTTTTGTTTCCGAAATTTTGCGAAAAATACTCTCCAAGGGCGTTCAGCAAAGACTTTTCGCTGTAACTCTCATTTAATATTTTAGAAAGTTTTTCAATTTTTTCCAGCAATATTAAACCTCAACCTGTTCTGCTATTTCATCGGGAATATCGCAGTTTGCATAAACATTTTGAACGTCATCAAGTTCTTCAAGTCTTTCAATAAGCCGCATAACCGATGTTGCCGTTTTTAAATCGGTTACCTCGATTGTGTTTTGCGGTATTCTTGTAAATTCTGCGGTTGAACTCTTGAAACCTTCTGCCTCAAGTCCTTCAACAACAGACTGAAAACTTTCAACGGATGTTATAACTCTGTAGATGTCATCTTCTTCCGTTACATCTTCCGCATCAAGATTAATTGCGGCTTCAAAGAGTTTGTCAAAATCAACTTCATCCGCATTAAACTCAATGCTGCCTTTTCTGTCAAACATCCAACTTACGCAATTTGTTTCACCCAGATTTCCGTTAAACTTTGTGAAAATACTGCGGACATCACCTGCGGTTCTGTTACGGTTATCTGTCATTGCCTCTAAAACCACCGCAACTCCGCCTGCTGCATATCCTTCATAAGTCAATTCCTCATAATTATCGGAAGCACCTGCGCCCGCACCTTTATCTATTGCACGTTTGATGTTGTCGTTAGGAAGTCCTGCCGCTTTTGCCTTTTCAATTGCTGTTCTTAAACGGAAATTCCCCGCAGGGTCAGGTCCGCCCAATCTTGCCGCAACAATGAGTTCTCTTGAATATTTTTGGAAAACAGTTGCTTTCTGTGAATCAGTTTTTGCTTTTTTATTCTTAATATTTGCCCATTTTGAATGTCCAGACATGTTATACCTCTTTAATCTTCATATATCCTATTAAGAATATACCAAAAAACTCTTTCTTTGTAAACGATATGGAAAATTTTTTGTTCACAAAAAATACCTGATGGACGCATCAGGTATTTTTTATTTTTTTGTTTTATCTCTATTCGTAAATCCAGCCGTTTGTAAGGTCAACTCTTATCGGTTGTAATAATTCCATATAAACAGTACCTTCTGCGGGAACTTCAAGGCTTTCGCCTTTAAACGCCCAGCGTACGAATTTCATCCACCAGTTTCTGTCTTTTCTTATTGACCCTATCGCATAAAAAGCTGCGGTTTGGTCGTTTTCTGTCGTAATAAGGGTGTTTTTCAAAACTAAAACACCGTTTCTGACAAAATATTTACCCGGACGTACATCAAGCAATTGTCCTTTCAGAGCAGCCCCTTCTCTTATCAGAATGAATTTTTCTTTTGTTACATAGTTTTGAGGAACTGATGCCGTGTATAACGCTCCGCCGTCAGAGGTTTGCGAACTTATGTATGTTGTCAGTTTGATAGGAACTACCGTTCCTGCGGGTATTGTTCCGACACTTCCCTGAACGGTTGCTTCATCAAGCACAATACCTTCCCCTGTTTTCTTTCTCATTGCCTCTGCTAATTTTGCATTTGGGTTGAGTTTAGCCTGTTCCATCATCTTAAATAAAATTGCTGCAACTTCCGCTCTTGTTGCGGGTCTTTCCGCTTCAAGGGCAGCCTGTTTAGCCGTAGGTGCAACAACTACCATTCCTAAAATTTCGGCTTTCCCTGCCGGAATTATAAACCATTCGGGGATGGTGTTTGCATCAATATATTGTCTTTCAAGAACTTCTTTCGCTTTTGCAACACTGATGGTTTCCGTTGTCAGTGCGTTAACTGCAATAGATACAGTTTCGGCTCTTGATACTGAATCTTCCGGACGGAATGTATCACCGTCTTTGTCGCAGGAAATCAAATCAAAGTATAGTGCTTTCTGAATATCGTTATATGCCCAGTGTTCTTCGGTTACATCCGTAAAATTAACGGGTTGTGCAACTTTTGTATGCTCCTGTCCGAGTGCTCTTATTGACATTGCCGCAAATTCTGCTCTTGTTACGTTATCATCGGGCTTGAAATTACCGTCAGGGTAACCTACGATTACTCCCTGTTCCGATAACAGATTAATCTGGGGTGCTGCCCAGTAATCGTCCGCAACATCTGGAAATGCAACAGCAGGTATTATTCCCAGAGTTAAAACCGCTGCGGAAAAAAGTGCTTTTAAAATATTTTTCATATATCCCTCCTTATAAACTCTCATGACTATTACTTTACCATACTCAAACTTTGTTTTTAATATTTTAAAAAGTTTATATTAATTTCTATTAAGATGATATGGCAAAAAATTTTTTTATGAGTTTTAATAAATTACATAATTTCTGCAATTTAAAATATAAGGTCTCATTTATGATTAGCGGTGTTAATTTATATAGCGGTACATCAAATAATAATCCGTCATTTGGCGCAGTTCATCCGGCAAGAATGTTTGTAAGAACAGAAGGCGGCGAATTTCAGGAGGTAACCTCAAGAATTACTGTTGACAGATTAAGACGTCAGGTATCAAAGATGTTAAACCGCAGATATAATCAATCCGCAAAAAATGCGGGTCATTGTTCCTCAAAACCCTCACCTGAAAAACCGGAAGCAAAACAGATAAGAGAATGGCTTGAAGAAAAATTCAGAACTTTTGATAAAGATTATGACTGTCACAATGAAGTGAGAACCTTTGCCAGAACAAACAGTAACGGCGAAACAAAGGCGTATATTATGTCGGGTGATTCGGTGCAAATTGCGGAAAATGCGGCACAGCCCATCGGTACGGCGTGGCGTGAAGCAAACGACAGAGCGGAAGTCGTAAGTGATAATCTTAATATCTCTTATGAAAAAGCAAAAGATTACCTCAGAGGGGAAAGAGAAGAAAATGTTTTCAGAGCAAAATTTTCCTATTTTAATAAAGTTTACGATACAATAAGAGAAATCTTGGGAAGAAATGAACTGAAAAATTCCCATTTGGATTTGTTTTTTGATATGACATTAAAAGGTAAAAACCTGACATATAAACTTGTTGATGCAAAATTTAACGGAAATTAATCCGTTTGTTCAATTTTATATTTGTGTTAATATGCGGGTAAGATATTCGGAGGGGATATACTTTGACTCAATTAAAAATACCGCATGTCAGACCAGTGTACAAAAGATGGGGACGGACTACACGCCTGTTCGGAGATTCACTTCTAGCCGCAAAAAATAATAAAAACGGCGAGTCGGTTCAACTTTTGATTTCCGGTGACAAAATGAAGAAAGAATTGTTTTCACGAAACGGCAAGGTTGTTGACTTAATTGATGATGATGGTGTCAAACGGACTTATATATATAAAAGAGGAAATGACGGAGTTTTTGGTCAGATGGTTTTACCAAAAGGCATGCCTGCGGATAAAGCCCCGCTTGTTTCTGAGGCAAGATGGGTAACAAAAGATTTGGTTCCGCAGGAGGTTGAGTTGACCGTAAATCCCGAGCATTGTGATTCAAGTCTTTACATAAGGACAATGGATTCTGATGATTTTAACAAAAGTACATTTGAGCATATTGCAAGAGTAAAAGCAGAAGATTTTGAAACAACTCCCAAAGTTACTCCAAAAAAGATTACGTTTGAAACGGTTACTGGTGAAAAAATCGTATCAGAAGGTTCATGGGCAGACAATATAAGGTATGCTAACCATTTTGGCATCACAAAAGAACCGCTGGGCGAAAATCTTATGGTGTTTGTATAAGGTCTTTAATTACTTCTCCCGCAATAATTAGCCCTGCAACGGAGGGGACAAATGCCGTACTTCCCGGAATTTGGTGTTTTACGGTTTCTTCATCACTTTTGCTCGGCTTAATCGGCGGTTCTTTTGAATAAACCACTTTAATCCCTTTAATTTTTCTCTTTTTTAATTCCGTTCTGATTACTCTGGCAAGCGGACAAACTGAGGTTTTGGAAATATCAGCCACCTCAAATTTTGTGGGGTCAAGTTTGTTTCCCGCACCCATTGCACAGATAATCGGAACATTGTTTTCTTTTGCTTTTTCTATAAGAGATAATTTTCCTGCAACCGTATCTATTGCATCAACTATGTAATCATATTTTGAAAAATCAAATTCATCCGATGTTTCGGGGGTGTAAAAAGTGTTATATGTTTTTACTTTTACATCGGGGTTTATTTCTAAAATTCTTTCTTTTGCAACGTCAACTTTGTATCTGCCAAGAGTTTTATGTGTCGCAATAATTTGTCTGTTGAGGTTTGTCAGAGCAACTTTGTCGTTGTCAGTGATGTCTATTGCGCCGAGACCGCTCCTGATAAGTGCTTCAACGGTGTATCCGCCGACACCGCCTATTCCGAAAACCGCAACTCGTTTCTGCGCAAGTTTTTCAGTTGCACCTTTTCCTAATAACAGTTCTGTTCTTGAAAATTGATTAATCGTCATTTTGTACTTCTCTTTTTAATTATATGGTACAATAAAAATAAAGGAGTGGGTATGACTGATTATATTTTGGTTTTGTGTACCATAAACGATAAGGAAAAGGCAAAAGAAATCGCGCGAAAAATTGTCACGGATAAACTTTGTGCCTGCGTGAATATTCTCCCTAATGTTTGTTCGGTTTATTCGTGGAAAGAAAAATTAGAAGAAGACAACGAACTTTTGATGATAATTAAAACGAGAAAGTCATTGTTTGAAAGACTTAAAAATGAAATCTCAAACCTTCATCCTTATGAAGTCCCTGAGATTATATCGGTTGAAATTCAGGATGGGAATAAAGAATATCTGGAATGGCTGAGTGCTGATACTCAAAATTAGTATCAGTTGCCAAAATTTTTGGAATCGTTGACATAAATTAGTATTTCCCAATGCTTGCTTTGAGGTCATCAAGAAATTCTTTTCTGTACATAAACCCCAGATGGGCGCCGTTATCAAGCAAAATAAGTTTATCTTTTGACATTTGTTTAAGTTGTTTAAGTTGAGTCGGGTTTGTCAGATAGTCGTTTAATGAGTGGTATATTTTGTAGTTGTCACAGTTTTCAAGATAATATGAAATTGAATTAAGACCTGTTTCAAAACTCAAATCATCGCAGTTTGTATCATCTTCGGATAAAAGATATTTCTCCGCATAATCCTGATAACTCATGTTATTAATTTTGAAATATATATCGCTTTGTGTATTTTTTGGTGCATTTTCTATCGTAAAAATCACATCGGATAATTTCTGGTGCATAAGAAACCCTGTTAGAAGTTTTCCTTCTTCTTCGCTGAAAGGGAGATTATTTATTTCAAAATTAATATCCTCTTTGGACTGAAGTAGTTTAACCGCTTTGGCGGAAGTTAACCCGACTTTTTCTTTAAGTTGATCGCCAAGATTGTTTTGGCTTATTTTGTCTGCCTGCTTCATTGCATAAATAAGATTAACGGGCGGACAAACAGAAATATATTTAGTGTTGCCAAGCGTATTATCTTTATATTCCTGTGCACCCGTAAAAAGTGCCAATAATGCACCGAAGGAAGTCCCGATTATAATTTTATCATCAAAATTTCGCTTATATTTTTCTTCGAGTTGCCGGATTATTTTCCCCGTAAGTTCTCTGACAGTGGTTGCATCTTGTGCCGGCAGACCCGGATGGTAGCCGTCAGGCATGCTCTTTACAAACTCCCACTGAAAATGACTTCCCTGAATTATAACGGAATAGCCCGCATCGTAAAACATTTTTGCAAGATAAACCGAATGTGAGGAGTAAATTCCTTCTCCGATTGAGGGGTATATAATTGCAAGAGGTGAGTTCCCGTTATTTTTTTGATGAATTATATAACGGAAATTGTAGTCTGCTTTCCCTTTTGTAAAATTTACGGATGAAGTTTTTATTTTGTTTGCAAAACTTCTGTTCCAGACAGAAAGTTCGTTCCACATTGATTTTTGTGCTTCAGGAAGAGAAAATAATGCAGTCCTCATCGAATCAACAACCGGATTTTGCGGGTTATATCCTTTTAAAATTATGTCGGGCGTTAATTTAAAATCCTCGGCACTGTGTGATTTGTCAACAATATTATCAAGAAAAGTCCCGCCGTATAATAAGTCAGGACTTACGATTTGAGAAGAAACTTCTATTTTGGTCATTGTGTTTTTATTCTGAGTTTGCGTATTTTCGGCTTTTGATTTCTTAACCTCGTGTTCGGACGAATTTATTTCTTCCTGATGGGTTTTGACAGGCACGTTTAAAGAAGAAATTACATCAACTCTGTCTAAATTTTCGTATTTAATGTAAGAGTTAATCCCAAAAACTTTTTTTGCAATTTCGTAAGGGTCGGCATAATTTGATTCAATCAGTTTAATAAGCGGCTGCATATAGGCGGTTCGATTGATTGTCAGGCATGTCTTGATTGCTGCAAGTATCGGAGTTCCGATGTAAGAACTCGGGTTTAATGCACAATCAATTGCTTTTCCGAAAAGCCCCCTCATATTTGTAAATGATAAAATCGGTAGGACAAAGAATTTTCCCGGTTTAACCCTGCATTTTGCAAGTGCTTGTTCCATATCTTCTTTTGACTGTTCAATTTTGAATATATGCTTTGCAGGGTCAAACATTCCGCCGATTCCAAGAATAGTATTCGTGAAAAATCTTACGGTTTCATCTTTTGAAGTTTTAAAATCTTTCTGAATAAGACTGCTGACAAGTCTTATAGGATATTCAATGTTGTTTGTGATTCCCTGAATCCTGTCCATCCCGTATGTTGGCATAACAGATGACCATAAAATATGTATTGGGCGAATTGCATATTTGTTCAGTAACAGGTTAAAGTTGAAAACTTTTCTGTTGAAATTTTCGTACTTGTCGTCCCCCAGAAATTCGTATGCGAAATCAGGATATTTTGTTTCCTGAGCAAATACAAAATTGCAGTTTATTGATATAAGTACAAA
>CAMHMW010000043.1 GCA_946186335.1 uncultured Candidatus Melainabacteria bacterium | reverse complement strand
TAAACTTTTATCTTTTCATTTTGCCGTCATCACCCATATCATCAATGAGTTTTGGAGCGTTAATTCTTTTTGTAAGATTTGTTCTTTTTTGTTTATCGATACCGGTACCGGTCATATCAACAGTAAGATCGGTGTCTTCTTTTTCTGCTCTTCTGAGTTTAACAAGAGCATCGGTCTTTTTAGCCGTATCGTCTTCCATTTCGGCGGCGATAGCATCCATCATTGTTTTCCAGTGGTTTTTTAATTCGTTATAAATGTTTGTTCTGCTTGCCCATCTTGTAACAAGTCCGTCTTCCGAGCCTAAACTTCCTTCAATTTTTTTCCCGTCCTCAATGCCAAAACCGGCTTCGGAGATTCCGAGTGATACGTAAAAATGCGGTTCAGGAGTTTTCTGAGGATCCATATAAACCTTCAGATTATTGTATCTGTACGCATAGTGTTTAGCGTCGGCATATTTGTCAGCCATGGCGTTAATCAAAAATTCCGTTAATGAATTTGCAAATTTTGAAATTGAATTTTGTTTACCCATAATCTTATCCTTATTATACCATTAATTATTCAAACTGTGAATAGGTGCAGGTATTCTTCCGCCTCTTTTCACAAATTTTGAAGATGACAGAGAATTTACTTCCATAATGGGCGCTTCTCCTAATAAGCCCCCGTAGAATACTTTATCGCCCGCTTTCTTTCCGTAAGCAGGTATAATTCTTACTGCTGTTGTTTTTTTGTTAATCATTCCGATAGCCATTTCATCGGCTATAATTCCGGCAATTGTGTCAGCCGGTGTGTCGCCGGGTATTGCTATCATATCAAGTCCGACCGAACAAACCGATGTCATTGCCTCAAGTTTATCGAATTTCAGAAAACCGTTTTCGGCAGCCTCAATCATTCCTGCATCTTCCGAAACAGGAATAAATGCTCCCGACAGTCCGCCAACGTGTGAACTCGCCATTATCCCGCCTTTTTTAACGGCATCATTAAGCATTGCAAGAGCTGCGGTTGTCCCGTGTGCTCCGGCATGTTCTAAGCCCATAGCCTGAAAAATTCCCGCAACGCTATCCCCGACAGCAGGTGTAGGTGCTAATGACAAATCAATAACCCCAAACGGTATATCAAGTTTTGCGGACAATTTTCTTCCGATAAGTTCGCCCGTAGAAGTTATTTTATATGCAATTTCTTTTATTTTATTTGCCAAATCACTCATATTTGCACTATCAGGTAAAGCCTCTATTGCCGCTCTGACAACACCGGGACCGGAAACCCCTACATTTAGTGCACATTCGGGTTCTCCCATTCCGCAAAATGCACCTGCCATAAACGGATTATCCCCCGGAACATTGCAAAATACCACAAGTTTTGCCGCACCGATACCGTCTTTATCTTTTGTAAGTTCGGCTGATTTTTTAATAATTTCAGACATTTTCAAAACGGCATCCATATTTATACCCGCTTTTGAAGATGCAAGATTTATTGATGAACAGACTCTTTCTGTCTGGGCAAGAGCTTCTGGTATGCTTTCAATTAAAAGATTATCGCCCTTTGTACAACCCTTTTCAACAAGTGCCGAAAATCCGCCCACAAAATTAACCCCGACTTCTTTTGCCGCATTATCAAGTGTTTTTGCAATACGGACATAATCGGGATTCTTGCACGCTTCTCCGATAAATGATATGGGAGTTACCGCAATTCTTTTATTAATAATGGGAATTGAATAATCATCCGCAAGTTCGTTTGCGTATTTAACAAGATTTTTGGCATATTTTGTAATTTTGTTATAAATATTTGAACACAGAATATCAATATCTTCCGATATACAATCTCTGAGGCTCAGCGCAAGTGTAACAGTCCTGATATCAAGATTGTGAAGCTTAATCATGTTGATGGTTTCTATTATATTGTGTTCATCTATCATTTTTTCAGACCTAATGCTTTTGCGACATCCCAGTTTTGAACCTGTAATTTGAATTCTACACGGCGGCTTTGATTATAATCTTCTTTACCGTTAACTAAAATCGGTTCATTGAAACTTTTTCCTTCTACAACAAGTTTTTTTCTGAGACTGTCGGAATACCGTTTATCATAATTCGTTTTGAACAAATAATCTGCAACAGCATTCGCTCTTCTTGAACTTAAATCCATATTTCTGATAAATTGATCATCCTTTGAATGTACTCCGGCAAACATTTGTGAATCAGTGTGTCCTTCAATAACTATATTCTCAATTTGTCCTGCTAATTCTTTATCCGCAAAAATTGTATTTATATATATAGGTGCAAGTTTATCAAGCAATCGTTTCCCGTTTTCTGTCAAAACAGAACTGCCGAGTTCAAACAATTGCACATCAGGAATTCTAATATCTCCTGTCATTTTATCAACTTCAACCTGAACTTTATTATCTTTTAATTGTTCATTAATTTTTTCGGAAACTTCCATTTGAGTTTCCTGTTGTTTCAAGGTTTGGGTCGTAAAACCGGTCATTGCAACAACAAACATCGTAATAAATACGATTGCCAAACCAAGCATAAGATCAGACATAGTGGTCCAGAATACGTTTTCTTCTGCCTCAACTGCTGCTTGTCGTTTTACTAATGCCATTTTACCTCCCTGTTAGAATAAATCGTCAACATCATCCCCGCGGGTTTGTGCTTTAAGATTTTCTTTTAATTGTCTGTTTAACTGATTTATCCCGAATATGAGATTTTCAAGATACGGCACAAGACTTGTTGCCATACTTGAATTGAATGCCGTTCTAAATTCTGCCGGAATCCCTGACATAATGTTTGCAACAGAATTATTTGAAACTTTTGATTCTCTGAGTAATTCATATAAGAATTTTTCTGCCGAAATACTTGCAAATAAAGCTCCCATCAACTCCTGAACCCGTGCTAACGGTGCTTTGCAAATTTTGTTATACATAATTCTTTCAATAAGAAGGAATATCAAACAGGAAGATACCGCAACAACTGATACCAAAGCAGCAACCTGCATGGTTCCCAAGAATCCTGACAGAGATGCGATTGTTTTTTCCTGAGTTGAAAAATCAATTTTACCGAAAGCGACTGAAATCTGTAAGAATGTAAACAACGGACCAAAACCTGTTAAAATTGTCGGTATTGAGGAAATCATTTTTGAGTTGAATTTTGATGTTACTAATGATTCTTCATTAAAGAAATACAGCGGGTCTGCGGTTGTCTGGATGTTTTGTACCGTAGATGATACATCTTTGTATTTTACATCTTGTCCTGTTGTTTTCAAGGCAATTGATTCCGAAAATACAAGAGTATTTCTGAATTCAATCCATGTTGCGGATACATAAGGATTTTGAAGCATCCAGTTATCCATTTCCTTAAATCTGAAGTTCAGGTCGTTTTTCTTAAAATCTTCCAGGAATGCAATTAAAATCTTCAGGTTTTTATTCGTTCTTATGTAACTTCTGAAACAGTACGTCAATGAAGAAATGAATACCGTTAATACAATAAGAATAGGTATATCAGTAAAAATCTTTGTAAAAGTCATAACTCTATATCGCTCCTCGTTAATTATTGTATCATATACTCGGGTTTGTGGCAAATATTATTCCAATATATAACGCAGACCGCTGTGCAAATATTTGCCTATTAAAATTAGGACAAAGCTAAAAACCAAATCATATAAGACTTTCAGCCCGCTTTGAGCATATATCCAACCCGAAATAAAATCTCCTCCGGAATGTTTAATTAGCGCAATAATTGTCATATATATAATTCCTAATATGTGTATTGTTAATACTCCGAAAATTGCCGCCTTTATCATATTCGGAAAAGAGTATTTTTCTTTAAGACAATTTCCTGTAATCACGATTGCGGGGATGTAGGCTAAAATATACCCGAAGCCAAATTCTCCGAAATATCTTAAGCCTCCTCCCAAAGCAAAAACAGGGATGAAAAATAAGCCCAGCAAAATATACAAAACAGTGCTTGTTAATGCCATTCTTTTGCCCAAAGTTGAACAAATAAACATGATAACGGGAATTTGCGGGATGAAATAAAGACTATAAATGAAGTTTTCAGCCGAAAGTTTTTCTCCCGAAAAAATGTTCTGCGGAATAATATAATGCTTAATATTAATATTTAAAAATGTTGAACATATTATTAAAAGTGTGCAAAAAATTACCAAAATAAGATTTAGCCACGGTATGCGGAACTTCTTTTTTGTTTTGTCAATTCTTTTCATTTTTGGAATAAGGACTTGTTCGCTCATTTGATTTTTATCCTTTCTTCCAGTTCTTTGATTTTTTGTTCGTAATTTTCTTTAAATTCGTCAAAGAATATATTTTTTGTCCACATAATTAAGGCATCTTCGTTGTTATCCTGATAGTATCCTTTTCGTGTTCCAAAAGAAGAAAAACCGTATTTGGAATATAAGTTTATTGCGGGTGTGTTGCTTACCCTCACCTCAAGGGTGATATATTTGATTTTTTCTTTGTAACAGTCGTCTATAATCCTTTTCAAAAGCGCCTGTCCGTAATTTTTTCTTCTGTATTCCGGTGCAATGGCAATAGTCGTTATATGTGCTTCTTCTAAGATATGCCAGCAGCCCGCATAACCCGCAAGTTTTCCGTCAGAAGCAACTATTGAATAATAATGCGCAAGTTCATTTCCTATTTCGTTAAGAAAAGATGTTTTTGACCAGTGATGCTCCCCGTACGCTGATTCTTCAATCCTGATGACATCATCAACATCATCGGCACTCATTTTTTGTATGGTTATTTCTTCTGTTTCCGATTGCATAATCCTATAATATCACGATATATAAGTGAGTGCAAATAATAAGAAATTTTAAAATATATTGTGAATGTTTAATTAATAATTGATAAAATAGCGAACTTAATAAAAATTTACAAAAGTTTTTTGGGGCTATATTTTATAAATGTTTCAGGCTAATCGTTATATAGTCGGTTGTGTTGCATTATTAATTAAACAAATTTATTAAAAACATGTTCACATTCGCTTGTACAAATACTTTTACCCACTTGCAATTAAATATTTACCGAATACGATTATGTATAGTTCCATGACCTATGGAAAGATTTACAAAGCCGAAAATGAGGAAAATATGGCAAAAGACGTAATAGAACTGGAAGGCACAATAATTGAATCAATGCCGAATGCGATGTTTCGTGTGAAACTGGAAAACGACCACGAAATATTGGCACATATATCAGGTAAAATCAGAAAAAATTTCATCAGGATTTTACCGGGGGATAAGGTTAAAGTTGAAATGACCCCTTATGACCTGACAAAAGGCAGAATAACCTTCAGATTAAAGTAGAACACATCTCACAGTAAAATATATAAAGGAAAAACAAAATGAAAGTAAGATCATCAGTAAAGAAAATGTGTGACAAATGCAAATGTATCAAAAGAAAAGGCAGAATTGCCGTCATTTGCGAAAACCCGAAACACAAACAAAGACAAGGTTAATTTTTGTGTAGGGCGAAGTGAGCGATAGCGAACGCAGTCCCGCAGGGTGCGAAGTTTTAAGTGAACGTCAGCGAAGCGAAGTGAACAACAAAACTGAGCACAACAAAAATTAAAACAGTCGTAATATCCTGAATTTACGGGGATAAAAATAATCGGTAAATGGAGAGGAAGTATTTATGCCTCTTACCAAAAAAAATCTAACAACGTAAGCCAAGAAAAGGAGAAAACACAATGGCAAGATTAGTAGGGGTAGACCTGCCTCGTAACAAAAGAATGGAAGTTGCATTAACTTACATTTTCGGCATAGGACCGACAAGAGCTAAGAAAATCTTAGCTGCAACAGGTATTTCACCTGATTTAAGAACAGACGATTTAACGGATGAAGATATTAAATTATTACGTAATGAATTATCAAATTATCACATTGAAGGTGATTTAAGACGTGAAATTACAATGAATATCAAACGTCTTCAGGAAATCGGTTCATACAGAGGATTACGCCACAAACGTAAACTTCCTTGCAGAGGACAGAGAACAAAAACCAATGCAAGAACCCTTCGCGGTAAGAAAACCGGACCGGTTGCTAAGAAGAAGTAGGATAAGTCTATAAAACTTTAAAATAACAGTAAAAAACATAAAGGAAAAACAAAATGGCAAGACCAACAAAAACAAAGAAAAAGGAAAAGAAGAATGTATTGCAGGGTGTTGTACATATTCAGTCAACATTCAACAATACAATTGTAACTTCCACCGATACTCAGGGTAATGCTATTGCTTGGGCAACAGCAGGTGCTTCAGGGTTTAAAGGTGCAAGAAAAGGTACTCCGTTTGCAGCCCAGTCTGCGGCTGAAATGGTTGCTAAAAAATCAATTGACCAAGGTATGAAAAAAGTAGAAGTTCATATCAAAGGACCGGGTTCAGGCAGAGAAACAGCTATCAGAGCAATTCAGGCTGCTGGTTTGGAAATTACTCTTATTAAAGACGTAACTCCTATTCCGCACAACGGCTGCCGTCCGCCGAAGAAACGCAGAGTATAACAAATAGCAGTAAAGTGTGATAAGCAGGATAAGTTCTTTATATTAATCTGAATGAACTTAACGCACTCATCAAACTGTGAAAATAGCGGGGGCTTGCGGATTTAGTCCATCCTCAAACCATAGATGCCCCGCAGAAAGAAAAGGAGAAAATAAAATGTCAAGATATACAGGACCAACCAACAAATTATTCAGAAATAAAAAAGTAAAAGATTTGTCAAACAGAAAGTTAACAACTTCTATGAGACAATCAGCTTCAGGTCAGCACGGTGCTGTCAGAAAGAAACTTTCGGAATATGCACTTCACCTTGCTGAAAAACAGAAAATCAGATTTACATATCTGGTATCCGAAAAACAATTCGTAAGATACTATAACGAAGCTGCAAGAAGAAAAGGCGTTACAGGTACTATTCTTTTACAGTTATTGGAATCAAGACTTGATAACATCCTGTTCAGAGCAGGCTTTGGTATAACAAGAAAACAAACAAGACAAATCGTTAACCACGGTCACGTTCTTGTTAACGGCAAAAAAGTCGATATTCCGTCATATTTAGTTAAAGCAGGCGATGTTATTACCGTTAAATCAAAAAGTTCAACATATCTGAACAATGTTATCGGTATGATAGATATGGCTTGTGCTCCGGCTTGGATGACAATCGACAAAGAAGCATTAAAAATTACATTTGACAGAATTCCTGAAAGAGAAGAATTAGATCCTGAACTTAAGGAACAACTTGTAATTGAGTACTACTCTAAGTAGTGAGAACAAGATGAGTAAAGGGTAATTCCCCTTTTTGTATCTTGTATTCAAATTAATTCGTTCACAATAACTAGGAGAAAAAAATAATGGAATTAAAAATTAAATGTGTTAATACAGCAACAAGTTCTGACGGTTCACAATACGGTAAATTCGTAATTGAACCATTGGAAAGAGGATTCGGAACTACAATCGGTAACTCATTAAGACGTGTATTATTATCAAGTCTTGAAGGAACAGCGGTTACAAGTGCAAGAATCGAAGGTATTACTCACGAATATACGGCAATTCCCGGTGTTCAGGAAGACGTAATCGATGTTATGCTGAATTTAAAAGGGTTGGTTGTTAAAACTGATTCAAAAGAATCTCAGCACTTGAGATTAGACGTTTACAAACCGGGTCCGGTATTGGCAAGCGATATTCAGCTTCCGGCAGGAGTTAAAGTTGTTAACCCCGACTGGTTAATTTGTACGGTTGCTGATGGCGGTTCATTCCATGCAGATATTATCGTTGACACAGGCAAGGGTTATGTAGCAAACGATGTTCCCCGTGATGCAAAAGATGCTGCTATCGATATGTTACCGATTGATGCAACATTTATGCCTATCAAACGTGTAAGTTACAATGTTGAAAGCGCACGTGTAGGGGATGCGTTAGACTATGATAAATTAACTCTTGAAATCTGGTCAAACGGTTCGGTTGATGTTCAAAACGCATTAAGTCAGGCTTCTAATTTGTTGATTGAACACTTTATGCAGATTGCATCAATAACAGGTCAACCCGCAATCGCTCCTTCTGTTCAGATAGAAGAATCTGTTGATGAGGTTGAAGAACAACCGACAATGACCATTGAAGAACTTGAACTTTCAGTTCGTGCTTACAACTGCTTAAAAAGAGCAAGTATCAATTCAATGGCTGAATTGTTGAAAAAATCAGAACATGATTTGTTAAATATCAAAAACTTCGGTAAAAAATCTTCCGACGAAGTAATCGAAAGATTGCACCACTTCGGTTTAGACTTGGCGCCGAGTCCGGTTGAAGAAGATATGATCGGATAATTTCACTAAGGAATATAAATATTAATTAAGAAAAGGATAAAAAAATGAGACACCAAACTAAAAAACATACGCTGGGAAAAGCACAAGACCAAAGAAAGGCTTTGCTGCGTTCTTTAGCTACTGAACTTTTTATGCACGGTGAAATCACAACGACATTGGCTCGTGCGAAAGCATTGAAACCTTATGCCGAAAAGATTATCACTTTGGCTAAAAAAGGTGATCTTCACTCAATTCGTCAGGCAGCAAGATATATTTACAACAAAGAAACAGGTAAATATATGGATGCAAAAACAGGCGAAGTGTTTGAAGCTCCTCAGAAAGACAAAAAATTAACTTCACAGACAGTTTTAAGAAAATTGTTTGTAGTTATCGGAAAGCAATATTCCGACAAAAAAGGCGGATATACAAGAATTTACCACCTGCCGCCAAGACGTGGTGACGCTTCTGAAATGGCACTGATTCAATTGGTGTAACAGAAGATGCGATACGCTTTGACGGTTCAGTATAGGGGTAAAGGGTATTCCGGCAGCCAGATACAATTTGAAGGCGGGAAACAAATACCGGAACCGACTATACAGGGTGAACTGGAAAAAGCACTTTGTACGTTGATAAAAACAGGCAGTAATGCCAAATATACAAACCGGCCAATAAAGGCAATTTTTTCCGGACGGACGGATAAGGGTGTTAACTCACTCGGTCAGGTAATTCATTTTGACACAGATGAAACGATTGTTGCTTCAAAGTTTCTCTATTCCGTAAATGAAATTCTCCCTGATGATATATCCGTTACCGATTTAAGAAAAGTTGATGACAGATTTCATGCTCAGAAATCGGCGAAAAAGCGCTATTATCGTTTTGAGTTTATAAACAGAAAGATAAAAAACGCATTTGACGGTGATTTGATGAGGGTGAAATATCCGACAGATGTTGAGCGGATGCAAAAATCTCTTAATTATTTGCTCGGAGAATATGATTTTTCTTCTTTCAAGAGTTCCGGAACGCTAAACCCGAGCAAAATTTGCACTATATATGAAACGAAAGTTTCGAAGGTCGGTGACAGGGTTATCATTGATATTGCAGGAAACAGATTCCTTTACAATATGGTGAGAACCATTGTCGGAACCCTTCTCGAAATAGAAGGACACAATTTGGCACCTGAACACATGAAAGATGTTTTGGATGCCAAAAACCGCTCAAAGGCGGGTGCAACTGTTAGTCCGTACGGGCTGACTTTAATGAAAGTAGAATATTAAAAGAACACAATAAATGGAGAAATGCAATATGAAAACATATTCAGCAAAACCTCTTGAAGTAGAAAGAAAATGGTACGTAATAGATGCTGATGGCGAAACATTAGGTCGTCTTGCAGTACGTGTTGCAAATATTTTAAGAGGAAAGAACAAACCTGAATACACTCCGAACGTTGATACAGGCGATTTTGTAATCGTTATCAACGCTGCGAAAGTGAAAGTTACAGGTAAGAAAGAAACTGATAAAATATATCTTCACCACACAGGTTATCCGGGTGGGTTAAAGAGTGCAAGTTTCAAAGAATTAATGGAAAAAGATCCGAGAATTGTTATTGAACATGCAGTTCGCGGAATGTTACAACACAATACGTTGGGTGCAGAACAGTTCAACAAACTGAAAGTATATGCAGGAGCAGAACATCCTCATGCTGCACAAAAACCAATCGTGTTAGACAAGGAGGTTAAATAATGGCAGATAAAGAAATTATAATGGCTACAGGCAGAAGAAAAACCTCTATTGCTGTTGTAAAATTGGTAAAAGGCAGCGGAAGAATTTTCGTTAACGGTAAAAAACTCACCGATTACATCGGAAACAGACCCGCAATTGAAATGTTGGTTTACAGACCCCTTGTTTTAACCGAAACACAAGACAGATTTGATGTAAGAGTTAAAGCAGTCGGCGGTGGTGTTGTATCACAATGCGGTGCTATCAGACACGGTATTTCAAGAGCATTGGTTAAATCAAACGAAGAATTTAAAAATGTTCTGAAACTTGAAGGTCTGTTAACCCGTGACCCGCGTGTTAAAGAACGTAAAAAATACGGTAGAAAAAGAGCACGTAAAAGATTCCAGTTCTCAAAACGTTAATCTTTATACCAAAAAGTTGCAAAAAAGAACCGACCATCCGGTCGGTTCTTTTGTTTCTATGTTAAAACCTTGCAATTTTACGGCTTTCGCCATCAGAATGACTTTACATACGCTCAGGAGCGGTTACGGCAAGGATATTTAATGCGTTTGCCAAAACGGTTTTGAACGCATAGACAAGAGCAAGTCTTGCACAGGTTAAGTTTTTATCATCTGTAATAACCCTTGTGGAATTATAAAACGAATGAAATTCCGCAGCCAATTCCTGAACATAACGGCAAATTGTATAAACCTGTCTGTCACGGGCTGAGGTTATAATCAGGTGCTTAAATTCTTCGAGTTTTAAAATCAATTTTCTTGCTTCTGTCAATGTCAGACTGATTAAGTTTTTATCAAAGTTTTTGATAAGGTTATCAAATTCGTTTTGAGTAATTGCAGGCGGAATAATCTTGCCTGTTTGAGTATCAGTTTTTTCGCCTGTTGCATTTCTGATTATTGAACAAGCCCTTGCGTGTGCGTACTGAACGTAAAATACGGGGTTTTCATCAGTTGATTTTTTAGCAAGTTCAATATCAAAATCAAGAGTTGTATCAATATTTCTCATAGACATCCAGAATCTTGTCGCATCAACACCCACTTCGTCAACCAAATCTTCCAGTGTAACCATATTTTTACGTTTGCCCATACGGACTTCGTTTCCGTCAATAACGAGGTTAACAAGTTGTCCCAACAGAACTTCCAGTTTATTGGGGTCATAACCGAGTGCTTCTAAGGATGCTTTTACTCTGGCAACATATCCGTGGTGGTCGGCACCCCAAATATCTATCATTCTGTCAAAACCACGCTCTAATTTTCCTGCGTGGTAGGCAATATCAGCGGTTAAATATGTGTTTGAACCGTCTGCTTTTTTGATTACACGGTCTTTTTCATCACCGTAATCGGAAGATTTGAACCATACAGCACCTTCCTGTTCATAAATTTTGCCTGATTTTTTGAGTTCTTCAACACATTCATCAACTTTGCCCGATTTATGCAGGGTAAGTTCGGAATAAAAATTGTCAAATTTAACTTTCAGTTTATCTAATAAATCACGTTGTACCTGTTCTTCGTATTCTTTTGCAAAATCGCAATATACCTGCAAATCAATTTTATCAACATCAGCGGTTGATTTAATATCTGAATTTTTCTCCAAAAAAGCCTTGGCAACCGGAATCAGATAGTCCCCCGGATAATAATTCTTTCTTTCTTCTTCATCTGTCGGAAAGTCAATATTTTCGCCCAGTTCCTGCTTAACCCTGATTATAAGTGAACGTCCGAGTTTTTGAATTTGAGAACCCGCATCGTTTATGTAAAATTCCTGATAAACTTCGTGACCGTAGAATTTTAAAAGGTTAGCCAGCGCACTTCCCATGGCAGCCCACCTGCCGTGTCCGATATGAAAAGGTCCTGTCGGGTTTGCCGAGATGTATTCTAAGATTATTTTTTCTTTTTCGATATTTTCGGGGCGTCCGAAATTTTCATTCTTAATAATAATTTCGTTAACAAGGTCAGATAATAAAGTCTTACCCGCTTTAAAGTTTATAAAGCCTGCAATAACCGTATATTCGTTATCTTCTTTTTCTATAAATTCGGCTATTGTATTTGCAATAACAGGGGGTGCAATTTTGGCATAGCGTGCAAGAGAAGATACATTTATTGCGAAATCTCCGAAGTCTGCATTTTTTGGTTTTTCAACAATAAGTGTCCCTTTTGAATATTCGCTCATCTGTCCGAGTTTTTGTTCGGTAATTGCTTTTGTAATTGCTTCTTCAACTTTATTTAAAAAATAATCTCTTAACATTTTCTTCCTCTTAATATCTTTCGCTTATTAATTATATAATAAAAGATAAAATTTTTATATGTTTAAAAAATATATTTTTCATGCTAACATCTTATCAGGTAATTACTGAGCCGAGATTTTGAATAGAGGAAAAAGATTGAAAATTTCAACTATC